>JAJYTV010000144.1 GCA_021792885.1 Bacillota bacterium | reverse complement strand
TCAGCGGCTACACGATGCGCTGGGAGATGATCCTGGGCGCCATCTACGTCGCGGTGGTCATGTGGGCGCCCGACGGCATCCTCGGCCTCGCGCACCGCCTCGCCCAGCGTCGGCGCCGCGTGCGCGCGGCAGCAAAGGGGGTGGTTGAGATCCGTCCGGGCGACGAGGGGGCCCCTCGGAAAGGTGAGGGATGACCCCGGCGCGGTGCGGAACGTGCGTTGCCTTGCGTCCACTCCTACCACTGGTGGTTCCTTCGCATCCGTAAGGAAAGAAGGGTAAGTGCCTATGTGGAATCTCCGCAAACCTGCGATGCTCGCGGTGGCCGCCACCGTCGCTCTTGCGGCCGCGGCCTGCGGCTCCACGACGCCGTCCTCGGCGCCGGCGAAGAACCTCGGACCGATCAAGATCGGCTTCCTGTACCCCCAGACCGGCGTGTTCGCCGCTCCTGGCCAGTACATGTACAACGGTCTCGAACTGTTCCTCCAGCAGCACCACTACGAGCTCGCCGGACGCAAGATCGAGGTCATCACGGCCGACACCCAGGGCAATCCGCAGGTGGGCATCACCCAGGCGCAGAAGCTCGTGGAGCAGGACCACGTCAACCTCCTCTTCGGGCCGCTCTCCGCTGCGGTTGGCAGCGCCCTCGTCCCGTTCATCGACCAGGCGAAGATTCCGACGATCTACCCGATCGTGTCGTCGGACAACTTGACGCAGCGTACCATCAGCCCCTACATCGTCCGCACCGGCTGGACCTCGAGCCAGACGACCCAGCCGCTCGGCGCCTACGCCTACAAGACGCTCGGCTACCGCAAGGTCGTGACAGTCGGCTACGACTTCAGCTTCGGCTGGGAGAGCATCGGCGGCTTCGTCCAGACCTTCCAGCAGAACGGCGGCAAGGTCCTCAAGGAGATCTGGTCTCCGCTGACGGCGACGAACTACGCGCCGTACCTCTCGCAGATCCCGAAGTCCGGGATCGACGCGGTGATGATCAGCTACTCCGGGTCCGCAGCGATCAACTTCATCCACCAGTACAAGCAGTTCGGCCTGAAGTACCCGATCATCGCGCAGGGCAACACGACGGACGAGAGCACGCTCGCCGCCGAGGGTCCTGACGCGATCGGGATCATCTCGGCCCTGCAGTACAGCGGCGCGCTCACGAACCCGAACGCGGTGGCGTTCGAGAAGGCCTACGAGAAGGAGTTCGGCGCAGTGCCGTCCTACTACTCGGAAGGCACCTACGTGGGCGGCATGTTCCTCCAGGCGGGCCTCGAGAAGATGCACGGGAACATCAGCAACACCGCGGCGTTCCTCAAGGCGATGCGGACCGCATCGATCCCGAACGCCCCGCGCGGCCCGATCACCATGGACAAGTACGGCAACCCGGTGCAGAACGTGTACATCCGCAAGGTCGAGATGGTCAACGGCCAGCTCCAGAACACCGTGATCTACACGTACCCGAAGGTGTCGCAGTTCTGGACGACGCCGCCCTCGGTGTTCCTGGCCCACCCGGTCTACTCCAACACCTACCCCGTCCCGACAGGCCCCTGAGCCCGAAGGCTTAGCGGGGGAGCGAGCCGGGGCCGCGCAAGCGGCTCCGGCAGACGCCCAGGCGCCCTCGGGCGCCTCCAGGCGATCCGACCAATGGTTTAGAGGAGTGTAGCGCGCATGGATACCAGTTTCATCGGGCGGCCGCACGAATACCTGCCCCGCCGGATCTACAGCACCACCGCTACCGACTGGCAGCAGCGCGTCGACTTCGACCGCATGCGCCGCGAGCGCCTCGCCCGCGCGAAGGCGAAGATGGCCGAGCAGAACCTCGGCGCCATGGTGCTCTTCGTCGGCGAGAACGTCCGCTATGTGACGGGCGTCTGGCAGGGCAACTGGAAGAACAACATCTTCATCCGGTACGCCGTGCTGCCGCGCGACGGCGAGCCCATCCTCTTCGAGACGGTGGGTTCGGACCTGGAGACGGCGAAGATCGACGCGCCTTGGATGGAGGGCCGCATCCGCCCGGCGATGACCTGGAAGTGGGCGGAGAGCGCAGAGGAGTTCATGGTGACGAAGATGGTGCAGTCCGTCGTCGACGTGCTCAAGGAGCACGGCGTCGAGAAGGAGCCCCTCGGCATCGACATCATGGACATCCGCGCCTACGAGGGCTTCCGCAAGGCCGGCATCAACGTGGTGAACGCGTGGCCGGCCATGTCGGGCGCCCGCGTGGTCAAGACGCAGGATGAGATCGAGAGCCACAAGATCGCGACCGCCTACGGCGACGCGGCGATGTGGAGGATCAAGAACGAGTGGCTGAAGCCGGGCGTGCGCGAGTCGCACATCACGGCGAAGGTCAACGAGTTCTTCTACGAGGAAGGCTTCGACTTCGTCTACGACATCATCGTGGCGTCGGGCGGAAACACGAGCCCGTACCGCCGCTGGCACACCGACAAGCTGATCCGCCAGGGCGACCTGGTGATCGTCGACATCAACGCCATCGGACCGGGCGGCTACTTCGTCGACTACGTCCGCTGCTTCAAGGTCGACGCCAAGCCGACCCAGAAGGAGAAGGACCTCTACAAGGAGTGCTACGACTCCCTGTACGCGTCGCTCGAGCAGCTCAAGCCGGGCAACACGACGGCCGATGTCGCGAAGCGCTTCCCGGTCTACGACGACGACAAGTACGGCAGCGTCAGCCTGCAGCAGTTCGCGCACTCGATCGGGCTCTCACTCTACGAGGGCATGTGGATCTCGCGCGCGTACTCGCTCGACTACCCGGTCGAGCTGCAGCCGAACATGTGCTTCGCCATCGAGACGTTCGCCGGCCACCCGTACCTCGAGCAGACGGTGCGCCTCGAAGAGGACGTCGTGATCACGGACAAGGGACCGATGTGCATGACGATGATGCCGTTCGAGGAGGACTTCCTGAAGTAGCGTCCGGCTGCGTCGGAGGAGGATGTTGGGGCGGGTCGGGAGAAAGCGGGATGGCTGGCCGCGAGCTGGCCTGCGCCGGCGAACCCGACACCCCGACCCTCCGCCGGGCCGCGGGTGCGCCGCGCCGACAGCCGATCATGCCTGGGGGTGTGAGCCATGCCCGTAAGCCAGTTGCAGCCGGTCTCCCGCAGAACGTTGCCAGATGTGGTCGTGGGACAGATCCGCGAACTGATCCGCTCCGGCAAGCTCCGCGCCGGGGAGCAGCTCCCGACGGAGCGCGAACTCTGCGAGATGCTTTCCGTCGGCCGGTCGACCGTCCGCGAGGCCCTGCGGGACCTGACGGCGATCGGTGTCGTGCGGCGCAGCCGAAATGGCCTGTACATCAACCCCGAACCGCCGCTGATCGTCGAGTCGATCAGCAAGTCGACGATCCAGGAGGTCTTCGAGGCCCGCCGACTGATCGAGGTCGGTCTCGCCCGCCTTGCCGCGCAGCGCGCAAGCGTGGAACAGGTCGCAGCGATCGGCCGCTGGCTCCCGCCGGACGGCGTCACACCTTCGGTGGAGGAGTTCCAAAGACTCGACGTCGGCTTCCACTATTCGATCTCCAGCGCGACCGAGAACAGGATCATCACGGGCTATCTGAACCGGGTCCGCGACGAACTTTTCGTATCGCACAAGTTCTATGCCGCCCTCGACTCCTTCGATCACGGTCAGGCGACGGAGTTCGTCGAACGGACAGTGCTCGACCACCGCCGCATCTACGCGGCGATTGCGGACCACCGGCCCAGCGAGGCCCAGCGCGCGATGGAGGCGCACTTCAGGCGCCTCGAGCGAGACATGCTCAAGCGTCTCGGCAGCGTGGAGGCGGAGGGTCGGCAGGCCTGAGTCCGGAAGGGGCGCAGGCAAGCCCATCGAAGGGGGACGCAGCCTTGGCGCAGGCCAGAGAGTCCACGCCGGAGATCTGTCTCGAACTACGGAACGTCGGTCACCAGTTCGGCTCGCTGAAGGTGATCGAGGGGATCTCCCTTCGGGTGCCGAAGGGCGAGCGGCGCGCAATCATCGGTCCCAACGGCGCTGGGAAGACGACGCTCTTCAACATCATCGCCGGCGAGATTCGTCCGACCGCAGGCACGGTGCTGTTCGAGGGCCGCGATGTGACCCAGCTCCCGACCTACCGCCACGCGGAGATGGGAATCTCGCGCACGTTCCAGACGACGTCGCTGTTCCCGAAGCTCACGGTGCTCGAGAACGTTGGCCTCGCGCTGCAGGCCTTCCAGCCCGGCAGCATGCAGATGCTGCGCCCCCGCTCAATGTACCGGCACTGGGACCGCGAGGCCGAAGAGCTGCTGGCCCAGAGCGGGCTGTCGCACCGCGCGCACGAGCCGCTCGCCGGTCTCTCGTACGGCGAGCAGCGCCAGGTGGAGATCCTGCTCGCGCTCGCGCAAAAGCCGCGGCTTCTGCTGCTCGACGAGCCGACGGCAGGCCTCTCGCGGGGCGACCTGAAGCAGGTCCAGGCGCCGCTCAAGGCGCTGAGCCGGGAGGTGACGATCGTGCTCATCGAGCACGACATGGATGTTGTCTTCGACCTCGTGGACCGCATCGCCGTGCTGCACAACGGCGGAATCGTCGCCGAGGGCACGGTCGACGAGATCCGCAAGAACGAGGTTGTCCAGGAGATCTACCTCGGAGGAACGCACCGATGAAGACGCTCGAAGCGTCCGGCATCCACACCTACTACGGCGAGAGCCACGTGCTGCAGGGCGTCGATCTCGGCGTCGAGCAGGGGACGGTGACGTCCCTCCTCGGACGCAACGGGGTGGGCAAGACGACCCTGATCCGCACGATCGTCGGCTTTACGCGCGCGCGGGCCGGTACGGTGGCCTTCAACGGAACCCCGATCGAGCGCATGTCGGCCCACCGCATCGCCCGCCTCGGCATCGGCCTGGTGCCGCAGGGCCGGCGCATCTTCCGCTCGCTCACCGTGGAGGAGCAGCTGCTTTTGCCGACCAGCTGGCGTGCCAAGGGGGAGTGGACGCTCGACCGGGTCTACCAGCTCTTCCCGCGCCTCAAGGAGCGCCGCACCAACCTCGGCAACCAGCTTTCGGGCGGCGAGCAGTCGATGCTCGCGGTCGGCCGCGCGCTGATGACGAACCCGAAGCTCCTGGTCATGGATGAGCCGTCCGAGGGACTCGCGCCGGTGATCATCCAGGAGCTCGAGCGCACCTTCAAGGGCCTCAAGCAGACCGGGCTCACGGTCCTGCTCGTCGAGCAGAACTTCGGGCTCGCGATGGCGCTCGCCGATACCGTCTACGTGATGAGCAAGGGCCAGATCGTGTATACCGGCACCGCTACGGAGCTCGCCGACGCACACGACCTGCGCCACCAGTACCTCGGGGTCTGAACGCCTCCAGGCGAATTTGCCCAGGGAGAGGAGTCTTCGCCATGGAGGCCATGGTGCTGGAGCGCTTCGGCGCTCCGCTGGTTCACAAGGACGTGCCCGTGCCGAGCCTGCGCCCGGACGAGGTGCTCGTCCGCGTGGGCGCGTGCGGCGTCTGCGGCACGGACCTCAAGGTGTCGTCCGGGGCCCTGCAGGGGATCGGCCTTCCAAGAATCATGGGCCACGAGATCGCAGGCACGGTCGAGCGCGTCGGCGCGGGCGTCGCGAACGTCTCGCCCGGCCAGCGCGTGACCTGCTACTACTACGTATCGTGCGGCCGCTGCGCGAACTGCCGGTCCGGG
>JAJYTV010000143.1 GCA_021792885.1 Bacillota bacterium | reverse complement strand
AGTCGAACGCGAGCACGGCCGCGCGGCGCTGCTCGCGGCCGGCATCGATCCTCGGCGGCGCGGCGAGACGCTTTCCCTCGATGAGTTCGATCGGCTGACCGCTGCGCTCGCCGTGCCTGCGAGCAGATAGCGCAGCCGTTTGCGAGGAGGATGACGCGGTGCTGTTCCGCAGCCCGTCCCATGGCGTGATGGACCTGGACCAGGTGTTCGGGGACATCGTCGCGTTCATCCGCGAGGACCCCTCGGCGCAGCACAAGCTGATCATCGGCACCGACTCCCAGGTGCGGGACGAGGTGACCTACGTGACGGCGATCGTCATCCACCGCCTGGGCAAAGGTGCCCGCTACTACTACCACCGGCAGCTGCAGCGCCGTCTGCCCAGCTTGCGCCAGCGCATCCTTCTGGAGACCTCCTACAGCCTCGGCGTCGCCAGCAAGCTCACGGAGATGCTGTCGCGCAGGGGCTACCAGGGCTTCAACATCGAGATCCACCTCGACATCGGCCAGAATGGCGACACGCGAGACCTCATCCGGGAAATCGTGGGCATGGTCTCCGGGAGCGGGTTCGACGCGAAGATCAAGCCGGACTCCTTCGGCGCTTCGAGCGTTGCCGACAAGTACACGAAATGAAGCAGATTGACGCTTGACACCTTTTCCGGGTGTCTGCTAAACTGCTTAGATTCTTGACATGCGACCTCTTCCAGTGGTACCATACAAACGGACCGGGGCCGGGTCAGGAAGGAAGTGTGGCGTTTGGCCGCTAGGCGTGTCTTGTCGGACATCAAACGCGACTTGGACGGAATGATCGGAGAGCGGGTCCGGCTCAAGGCCAATCGCGGTCGCCGCAAGGTGGACGAGCGAGAGGGCGTGCTGGAGAAGACCTACCCGTACATCTTTGTCGTCAAGATCGACGACGAACCCTCCGGCGCCCGTCGCGTCTCCTTCAGCTACGCCGACGTTCTTACGGAGACCGTGGAGCTCGAGGTCGCCTCGGGCGGCGAGTTCCACAAGGTGCTCGTGAACTAAAGCATTCGATATCCCAGTGGAGAAGACCGCGGTTGCGGTCTTCCTTGCTTTAACCGGACGCATCACGCAGGGTGCCCGCCGGGGTTTCTGCTAAAGTGCATGCAGGAGCCCGTGTGCGGAAGTTTCGGCAGGAAGGTGACCTTGGATGCGGCGGAGGGTCTCGGCGGGCATCGCGCTCCTTGCGCTCGCGCTTGCGGCTTTGGGCTCCGCAGGCGCCCAGCGGGTCGATCTCGCGGACCAGGTCGTCTCTTCGCGCGCCGGCCTGCGCATCGTCCGCACCGTGCCGGCCAAGGTCAAGGCGCACGCGGCGGCGCCGAGCCGTGTGCTCTCGGTGGCGATGGTTTCGAGGACGCAAGGCTATGCCCTCGCCCAGAGCCCGACGATCGGCGCCTCGGGAAGCTGGCTCCTCGCGACCGAGGACGGCGGGGTACGCTGGAACGTGCGCGCTGCCCTCCCCGGCAGCGCGGCCGGGATCCAGTTCGTCGACGGGCGCGACGGCTTCGCCTGGACGCCCACCTCGCTCCTCACCAGCGTGGACGGCGGGCGCAGATGGAGAGCGGTCTACCATCATTCCATCGCCCACGCTGCGTTCGTCTCGGCGCAGGACGGGATCGCGACATCGCAGTCCGGGGCGCTGATGCTGACGCAAGACGGCGGGCGCACGTGGCGATACGCCCTGGCGAACACAGGGCTCTACTTCAGTTCGGTGAGCGCACTGCCCGGCCCGCGCTACTACGCCATCGGCTTCGTGCAGAATGGCAAGTCGGGCAGCGGCACGAGCCTCTACGTCAGCACGGACGGGGGCGCGACCTGGACGGCGCTCTTCTCCGGCATCGCTTCCCGGGGCCTGCACCCGGCGTACCTCGCCTACATCCGGCACGTGATGCAAGGTTACCAACCGTCCTACCCGAGCTTCGGGCAAGGCGGCACGGTGACGTTCACGACGCCGTCCGACGGCTGGATGACGCTCTTCGACGGCGGCTTCCTCTCGACGCTCGTCGCCCGCACGACGGACGGTGGCCGCACGTGGACGTACGCGTGGGGCAATGGCGGCTGCGCGATGGGCTGCAACGCGATGGGAGGGGGGCTCTACCCGGCCGCCTACCTCGGGGCGCAGGACGTCTGGCGCTTCGACTTCCAGTCGATCGACCGCTCCACCGACGGCGGAGTGACGTTCCAGAAAGGCGGCGCCGTGCCGCTCGGTCTGCCGGCGAGCAATGCCGTGCGTGCGCTGCAGTTCGTCACGCCGCAGATCGGCATCGCGGGAGCGACAGACGGGATCCTGCGCACGACGAACGGGGGGCGGGCGTGGACGCGCGTCTGGCCGCAGGGCCCGGGGCCGCTTTCGCGGATCAGCATGACCGCCTCCGGATACGGCCTTGCCGTCGCGTCGGGCCAGCCGGACCTCCTCTGGCGCACCCAGGACGGGGGACGCTCCTGGCAGCTGCTGCGCGGATTCTCGTACAAGAGCACGGCCTCTCCACCCCAGTACTTCCCGCCAGCGCAGATCTCCGGGTTCTGGGCCTTCTCCGGCGGGCAGGCGCTCGTCTACGCCGGCGGATCCCTCTACGGCTCCAGGGACGAGGGCAAGACCTGGCGCAAGCTGCCGCTCAGGCTCCCGCCCGTGCCGACCTACGGCAGTGAGACGCTCCTCTTCAGCAGCCCGCAGGTTGGCTGGGACCAAGTCTTCGGCATGAACGCGGCGTATCTCTACCGCACGAGCGACGGCGGGCGCAGCTGGACGCTCTCGACGCGCTCCCTGCAGGCGGGCCCGACGCAGTGCGCGCCCGTCGGCGCAGCGGAGGGCTGGTGCCTCAACGGGCGCAAGAGTCCGAAGCTGCTCCCGAGCGAATGGAAAGTGACGCTGCTCTACACCGCCGACGGCGGGAAGCGCTTCACGCCCGCCGGATCGCTGCCGATGCGGGAGAGCGTCTTGTCGATCAGCTTTTCGAGCCCATCGACGGGCGTGCTTGCCGGTTCGCGCGACCTTTTGCTGACGCGGGACTACGGGCGGACCTTCACCGACGTGCACTTCTCGCTCGGCCAGTACGGCTTCCTGAACCAGGTCGAGGAGCCAGCGCCGGGGCGCCTCTACGTGCTCACGGACGGCGGGCGGCTTTTCTACTCGAGCGACGGCGGCGGTCGCTGGCGCCAACTGCGCTAAGGCGCATGCGTGTGGTTCCCCCTGGGCATCAGAAGGCGGGGGGATTCGATGGGTCCGCTGCTCTTGATCGGGGGGCACGAGGCGCCGCGCGGCGCCGCGCTCGAGGCGTTCGCCACCCTGGCGGGCAAGGGAGGGCGCATCGCGCTCCTCACGGCCGCGACGGAAGACCCCGACGCGGCGCTGCGGCGCTACCGCGAGACGTTCGGGCGCCTCGGCCTCGGCGAGGTCTTACACATCTCGGCGCAGGGCCGCTCCGACTGCGCGCAGCGCGAGGCGGCGCAGGCGGTCGAGGACGCCGACGGCATCTTCTTCACCGGCGGGGACCAGCTGCGCATCACGAGCCTCGTCGGCGGCACGCCGGTCGAGGCGGCGATCCACGCCGCGCGCAGCCGCGGCGCCGTTGTGGGCGGCACGTCGGCGGGCGCCTCCGCGATGACCGATACGATGCTCGTGGGCGGGCAGGACGAGGAGGCCGCCCGGCGGGCGTCGATCCGCATGTGCCCGGGCCTCGGGCTCCTGCGCGCCGCGGTCGTCGACCAGCACTTCGCGCAGCGCGGCCGGATCAACCGGCTGATCGCGGCGCTGGCGCAGAACCCCGGCATCCTCGGCATCGGCATCGACGAGAACACGGCCATCCTGGTGCGGGACGGCACGCGGCTCGAGGTGCTCGGCGAGGGGACTGTCACGATCCTCGACGGGCGCGGCACAGAGGTCGTGGAAGCCTCGGAGCAGGACGTCGACCGTCCGGTGGCGCTCGGGTCCGTCGCGCTCTGGGTGCTGCGTCAGGGCTACGCCTTCGACCTTGACCGGCGCATGCCGCCGCATACTCCATCGCTCGCGGGGAAGACTAGCGCAGTCCCTGTGCTGCGCTGAGGGGGAGCTCCGCTTGCGAATCACGGAGTGGCGGTACTTCGAGGGTCCGAACCCGCACTGCCACCGACCGATGCTCGAACTGTGCCTGGATCTCGAGGACGTCGCGGAGGTCTCCACCTCCCAGAGGCCAGACATCGCGGCCTACCTGCTCGAGCAGCTGCCCGGGCTTTCCGAACACCATTGCGGCCTCGGGTTCCCAGGGGGGTTCGCCCTGCGCCTGCGCGAGGGCACCCGCGTCGGCCACGTGCTCGAGCACGTGGCGCTGGAACTCCTGCACGAGGCCGGCTTCCAGGGCACCTATGGCAAGACGCGCCAAGTGCGGCGCACGACCGTCTACCGCATCGCCTTCGAGGCACCGGAGGCGCAGGTCGGGTACGAGGCGTCCTCGATCGCGCTCAGGCTGCTCGACACGCTGCTGCAAAGGCGCCAGGCGGCGAAGGAAATCCTGCTCGGGCGCGAGCGCGAGCGCCTGCGCGCCCTCTTTGCGCGACGCTGCCTTGGCCCCAGCACGCAGGCGCTCGCCCACGCCGCGCACGAGCGCGGCATCCCTGTGCGCCGCCTGCCGGGCAGCAGCGTTCTCGAACTCGGCCAGGGCCAGCACTTGCACCGGATCCAGGCGACGCTCACCGACCGCACCTCGACCGTGGCCGTCGACATCGCCCAGGACAAGGAGCGCTGCAAGGCGATCCTGCGCGAGCACGGCATCCCGGTGCCCGAGGGAGTCGTGGTGCGCAACGTGGAGGAGGCGCTCGGGGCGGCCGAGCAGCTCGGCTACCCGCTCGTGGTGAAGCCGATGTCGGGCAGTCAGGGGCGGGGAGTCTTCGTGCACCTCGAGCGACCCCGCGACGTGCGCCGCGCGGTGCCGATCGCGGGAGCCGTATCGGAGGACGTGCTGCTCGAGCGCCAGGTGTTCGGCCGGGAGTACCGGCTGCTCGTCGTCGGGGACCGGATGGTCGCGGCCGCCGAGCGCATCCCCCCGGCCGTCGTCGGTGACGGCGCGCGTACCGTCGCGCAGCTCGTCATGCGGGTGAACGAGGATCCCTTGCGCGGCGAAGGGCACGAGCGCCCCCTGACCCGCATCCCCCTCGACGACATCGCCCGCTTCTGCCTCGCGCGCCAGGGCCTCGTGCCGGACGACGTGCCCAAGGCGGGCCAGCGCGTGCTCTTGCGCGACGCCGCCAACCTCTCGACGGGCGGGACGGCACGGGACTGCACGGACGATGTGGCCCCGCGCATCCGCGCGATCGCCGAGCGGGCGGCGGCCGCGATCGGCCTCGACGTGGCGGGCGTCGACATCGTGGCGCAGGACATCGGCGACGATGCGGCGCCCTTCTGGGTGCTGGAGGTGAACGCGGCGCCCGGCATCCGCATGCACCACTACCCGCAGGGCGGGACGCCGCGCGATGCGGCCGGTGCGATCGTCGAGTCGCTCTTCCCGCCCGGCAGCCCCTCGCGCATCCCGCTCGCCGCGATTACCGGCTCGAACGGCAAGACGACGACGGTGCGCCTGGTGCGCGAGATGCTGCGCCGGCGCGGGCTCGTCGTGGGGTTCACGACGACGGACGGCCACGGGGTGGGCGACGAGTACATCGGGCGTGGCGACGACGCCGGTCCTCGCTC
>JAJYTV010000142.1 GCA_021792885.1 Bacillota bacterium | reverse complement strand
GGTGGGCACGCCACCAGCCGGTGGCGGTGCGCCAGGCCTAGGGAGCACGTTGCAGGGCGCCGGCGGTTTCCGCCGGCGCCCTGCGCGCGCATCAGGCGAAGATCGTTCTCGCTTCGCCGCCCGCGCAGGGGACCTGCAGGATGCGGTGGTTGCCGCTGTCGGCGACGTAGAGAGAGCCATTGCGCAGCTTCACGGCCTGCGGTTCGCGCAGGCCGCCAAGAAACGTCTCGACCCTGCCTTCGCTCAGCAGGAGGAGACGGATCTCGTCGTTGTATGTGTCGGCGATGTAGAGCCGGTCCCCGCCCACGGCGATGCCGCTCGGATGCTGGAGTAGCGCCTGCTTCGCGGGACCGTCGCGGTCACCGAAGTCGAACAGCCCCTGGCCGACCAGCGTCTGCACGAGCCCCTCACCCGAGAGCGGCACCGCTCGGATCGCGCTGGACTCCGCGTCTGCCGCGTAGAGCGTGTCGCCCTGGGCCGCGAGCCCCATCGGCTGCGCGAAGCGCGAGCGCGGCAAGGACGCGTCGTAGAGCGCCTCGTAGCCGCTGCCCGCGTAGATGCCAAGGGACTGGCGGCGCAGGTCGAGCCGCCAGATCTGGTGGGCGCCGGCCATCGCGATGAAGAGTTGGTCCGACTGCAGATGCACGTCCCACGGCGAGCGCAGGTCGGTCGCGCGCGGCAGTCCAGGCGGCAGGAGGTGCTGGGCGAGCCGGCCGCTGCCGGCGATGGTGGAGACCTTGCCGGGGGGCAGCGCGATGCGGCGGATCGCGTGGTTGCCGCAGTCCGCGACGAAGACATGGCGTGCGGTCGCAAAGAGCCCATGCGGGTCGTGGAAGCGGGCCTCCTCCGCCGCGCCATCCGAAAAACCCGCTTCGCCCGCGCCGATCACGTCGAAACTGCCGCTGCCAAGCCTGAGGCGGAGCACGCGGTGGTGACCGGAGTCTGCCACGAACAGGCTGTCGCCCTCGCCGAATGCGAGCCCGCCTGGGTAGCGCAGGTTGCCCGAGGTCTCCGGCAGCGCCGCTGCCGGCACCGGCTCCTCCCGTAGGAGACCGTTTGCCTTCGCGCGCTCGATCTCGGGTGCGAGGATCCCCGCGAGCTCCTCAAGGGAGATCTCCCCTTCGTGCCGCGCGAAGACCATGCCCTGCGGATCGATGAACACGAGCGTCGGCCATGCCCGCACGGCGTAGGCCTGCCAGACGGCGTAAGCGGGATCGTTGAGCACGGGGTGGGTGATGCCTTCGCGGCGCATCGCGTCCGCGATCCTGTCCGTCTGGCGTTCGCGCGCGAACTTGCCGCAGTGCACCCCGATGGCGGCGACGTACGGCGCGTACCGCTCCTCGATCTGCCGCAACTGCGGCAGGATGTGACGGCAGTTGATTCAGCCGTAGGTCCAAAAATCAAGGACGACAACCTTGCCCCTCAGCGCGCGAAGGGCAATACCAGGATGGCCGACCCATTCGAGGCCGGCCGGAATCTCTGGCGCGTGGACGCGCGCCGTGTACGAAGGCATGCGGAAACTCCCCCCATGCCATCATGCCCGAGGCCACGGGGAGCGGCAAGCGGCTTGGGCCCGGGTCCTGTTAGACGGCGCTGCGGCGCACCCGCTCGACGAGCGCGGAATCGAGTCCGAGGCGGCTGTCGCACGCCTGCCAGAGATCGAAGTGGTATTGGGCGCCATGCACCAGGTCGATGCGCACGCCCTCGTTCTTCGCGGCGAACACGGCAGGCAGGAAGTCGCTGTCGCCCGTCACGAGCACAGCGCGCTCGATGCGGTGCTTGACCGAGAGCTGCACGAGGTCGACGCCGAGCTGGATGTCGACGCGTTTTTGCACAAAGTTCGGCGAGCCGTCCTCGTTGACGCCCCGGCGCTCGAGCCGCCCGAGGCGCACCTCGAAGCACGGCAGGCTCCGCAGGGCGTCGAAGAACCGCTCCTTGCCCGAGAAGCGAAGCTGCTCCTCCTGGGTGGGCGGGTTGTTCTGCCACGGCGGGCAGTGGTAGTAGTACGTGCGCAGGATCTCGTCCTTGCCCGCCAGTTGGTTTGCGAACTCCGCGTAATCGAGTCGCGCCATGCCATATTCCGATGCAAGGACCTTATCGAGGTAGCCGCCATCGATGAAGATCGCGACGCGACCCATGGGCATCCCTCTTTCAGAAAAATACCGGGGAGAGCCCTGTCGACTCTCCCCGTCGATGAATTCCCTCCTGTCATCGCGCGCGAGCGCAACGGCAGGGCGTATGACTGAACCGAATTTAGCAACTTGCGCGAGCGCTGTCAACGGTTGTCGGGCTCGAGTTCACAGGCCGGCAGGCCAGCGGTAGGACGGCGGCTGCACGGGTTTGCCGATCGCGAGCGTGATCTCCTCGTGCGGCGTCAGCGTGAGGCTCTTGAGGCGGCCGTGGTATGGCTTGCCGCCGACGTAGGCGTAGAGCTTTCCGCGGTAGCCGGCGAAGCCGTGCTGCGAGAGCGGCTCCCCCCAGATGGCGAAGAAGTCCCCAAGCGTGTAGGGCCCCGGCGCAAGCGACTCGATGTGGATGATCCCGCTTGCGTCGTGCGTGTGCAGCCAGTAGAAGCACCGACCGGCGTCGACGAACCCGTTCGCGCCCTTGAGCTGCGGCTGCACGATGCCGATCGCCATCGGAAGCGCGATCTGCCGCCCGTTCACGAACAGGCTGAGGTGCGCGTGATAGTGGTAGTTGATCCGCGTTCCCGAGTCGCAGGAGATCTGGTCCACCGTCTGGCCCTGGCCGCCGCTCGCGGTGTCGCCCGGCTGGAAGACGTTCGCGCCCAGCGCCTTGCCCTGCTGCAAGAGCGGCGCGACAGGCTTTGCGCCGACTCGGGCGAGGAGCGCGAGCGCCACGAGTGCGATGGCGAAGACGCCCCCCCAGATCCATCCGGCCGAACCCGCGGTCTGGCGCCGGCGGCCGCCGCGTTGCTGCTGCTTGGGCATCTCAGCTCACCGGGACGATGCCGCGGTAGACGAGGCTGCGGCGCGCATCGACCGTGACATTCTCGCCTTCTTGGAGGATGCCGAGTGCGCCGGATGCCCCGACAAGCACGGGAACGCCGAGCGACAATCCGACGATCGCGGCGTGCGACGTCAGGCCGCCCTCTTCGACCACCAGCGCCGCAGCCTTTTGGAGTGCCGCGACCATGGTTGCGTCCGTGTGGTGCGCCACGACGATGGCACCCTCCCTGATACGTTGGATATCGGAAGCGCGGGTGACGCGGACTACGGGTCCACTCGCGCGGCCGTCTCCGATCCCGTGCCCGCGGACCGCGACGTTGCCGACCGTGTGCACCCGGATGAGGTTGGTGGTGCCGGGAACGCCGACGGGCACGCCGGCTGTGTAGACCAGCACGTCCCCCTCGCCGACGAGAGCCGTTCGCTGCGCCGCCTCGATCGCTTGCGCGGCGACTTCGTCGCTGGACTCCGCGGGCGAGACGAGCAGCGGCTGGGCACCCCAGACCAGCAGGGTCGCCCTTGCCGCGCGCTCGTCCGGCGTCGCGGCGAGGATCGGGGCCTCGGGCCGGTGGCGCGCGACCATGCGCGTCGTGTAGCCGCTCTGCGTGGCAGTGACGATGGCGCGTGCGCCGAGCTGCTGCGCAATCTCGACCGTCGCGGCAGAGATCGCCTCCGGCACCGTGTCCGGCGTGCGCTCGCCGGGCGGGCGGCGACCATAGGGGAAGGACGCTTCGACCCGCCCGCACAGGCGAGCCATGAAGGCCACCGCCTGTACGGGATAACGGCCGGTCGCCGTCTCGGCTGAGAGCATCACGGCGTCCGAGCCGTCAAGGATCGCGTTCGCGATGTCGGAGGCTTCCGCGCGGGTCGCCACCGGCTGCGTGATCATCGTCTCGAGCATCTGCGTCGCGGTGATCACGGGTTTGCCGAAACGGTTGGCCGCCTGGATCGCGCGCTTTTGCATGAGCGGTACGTCTTCGGGCGCGCATTCGACGCCGAGGTCGCCACGCGCCACCATGATGCCGTCTGCAACCCGGAGGATGGCGTCCAGGTTCTCCATCCCTTCGGGCGTCTCCAGTTTCGCGATGACGCGTGCGTCCGAGCCGAGACCGGCAAGCGCGTCGCGCACTTCCAGCACATGCGCCGCGGTCGACGTGAACGACGCGGCCACGAAGTCCATTCCGAGTTCGGTTCCCAGGCGCAGGTCTGCGAGATCATCGTCGGTCAGGGGCGGCAGCGGGAGCGACACACCCGGTACCGTCACCTTGCGGTGGTCCGTGAGGACGGCGTCCGTACCGGCACGGCAGCGCGCCCTGTCCCGCGCGACCTCGAGCACCTCGAGCGGCACCCGCCCATCGTCCAGCAGCACCGTCATGCCGGGGCGCAGCAGGGGGAAAAGCCCGGCGAACGAGACGGAAGCCTGCTCGGCATCACCCTGCACATCGTCGGCGCGCAGCCAGAAGTCCTGGCCGAGCGCGATCTCTGCATGCCCGCTTCGGAAGGCACCGAGGCGCACCTCCGGGCCGCGCGTGTCGAACAGCAGGCCGACCATGCGCCCCGCAAGGCGCTCCGCCTCGCGCAGCGCCTGCACGCGGCGTATGCGGTCCTGGGTGTTGCCGTGGGAGAGGTTGAGCCGTGCCACGTCGACGCCGGCCGATAGGATTGCCTGCAGCACCGAAGGGTCGTCTGTCGCCGGGCCAAGGGTGGCCACAATCTTCGTCCGCCGCATTGTACACCTCGTCTGTCGTGGGTGTTCTCGCTTCCCATGCTATGGGACTTGTCCCATCAGGACAACCGAAAAGAGTTGGTCCGGCCCATCATGCAACAAAAGTCCAAACGTCGGCAGAAATCGCCGCCTGTTCGGGCAAAACGCCTGAAAGGCTCACCAGTGGCGGGTTTCAGCATCTGACTTTGCCGGAATACGCCTGTACACTCAAAACCGCAAACCTGTTCCGAGTTTGAGGTTGGAGGGTGATCATGAAGAAGCGAGCACTGCTTTCCTGGGCGGTCGCAGCGGGCGTTCTGTTGGCGCCGGCCGCGGCGATGGCGCAATCCGCGCCCACACTGCCCGGCGGAGGGCTGGAGTCGTACGGATCGAACGGCAGCCAAGTCGCGATCCTGCAGTCGGATCTTCTCGCACTGCACGACTCCCCTGGCCCGATCGACGGCATCTTCGGACCGAAGACGCGCGCGGCAGTGCGCATGTTCCAGCGTGAGGCAGGCGTCGCGGTGGACGGCATCGTAGGCCCCATCACCTGGGGTGCGATCCACCAGCAGCTCTCCGACCGCTTCCACCTGACGACCGGGACCCTGGCAGCGACCGGTGCCGACTACGGAGACGTCGGCACGCCGGTAGTGGATCTGCAGAACACGCTCCGTGCGGACGGCTTCGACCCCGGCCCGTCGAACGGCGTGTTCCTCATGAACACCGCCCATGCGCTACAGGCCTTCGAACGCGCGCACGGCCTACCGCTGAACGACGCGGTCAGCGGGCAGACGCTCGCAGCACTGACGGGCCAGAGCCAGTCCACGGGCGCGGGCCAGAGCCAGTCCACGGGCGCGGGCCAGAGCCAGTCCACGGGCGCGGGCCAGAGCCAGTCTTCGGGTGACGGCAGCAGCTCGCCGGGGGGGTCCTCTTCGAGCAACAGTTCTTCGGGCAACGGCGCTTCGAGCAGCAGTTCGTCGAGCAGCGGCGCGGTCAACCCGAGCAGCGGCACGATCGACGGCC
>JAJYTV010000141.1 GCA_021792885.1 Bacillota bacterium | reverse complement strand
CGTGACAAGCTTGTCTTCCATGGATCGATTTTACAGTGCAGTGGCCCATATGGCAATGCCATTGAGGTATACGAATGTTCGTGAAAATCGGCAGCTGTTACGAACCCCTAGCCCTTGGTAGATAGGGACAACCGCTCAAGCGGTCGTCCCTGTGCGTTTACGTATTCTCCAGCAGCCACTCGCCGAACATCGGCTCGTTGAGCCGGTAGCGGCCGCGCTCGATTCGCGTGATGAGCCCGATCTCCTCCAGGTGGTCGATCGCCTGGGTGACGTTCGTTTGCGTGATGTTCAGGGAGTACGGCCTGCGCCCTTCGACGATCTGCATCAGCACCGCGGGGGCGTTCGTATAGCCCTTGACGTTCGCCCACTGCTGCGCGTAGATGCCCGAGAGCGTGAGGAAGGCTGCGCCGTAGCCGTGCACGATGTCGTCCGCGCCGATCTCCTGGCGTCCGGAGAGCCTTGCGCGCAGCAGCGCCGCTTCCATCACGACCATGACGCAGTGCGGATGGCCGCCGGTCTTCTCGCCGAGGATTTGCAGGGCCCCATCCGTGATCGAGAGCCCGGTACGGCCGAGGCGGTCGCGGATGTAGTTCTCCCATTCGACCCAGGGGATCTTGGGCAGCTGCATCTGGATAGCGAAGCGGAAGAAGGCGCGATCCGGATCGCTGAAGATCTTGTCCATGAGGTGCGCCTGCGACCCCATGAAGAGGTACACGGCGTTCCTTTGGTGCTGGATTGCGCCACGCATCTGCTTCAAGACCTTCTCGCCGCCGAGCTTCTCGATGTCCTGGAACTCGTCGAGCAGGATGATCATGCGCCGGCCATCCGCCTCGGCGATCTTTTCCGCGGTCTGGAGGGCGATTTCGAGGTGCTGCTCCGGCGATGCGCCGTGGTTTGCAAACTGCACGCCGAGTTCGAGATCATGAATCTTCGCGGCAAACTTCGCCTGGCCGACTGTCTTCCCGAGCTCCTGCATGTCGCGGGCGATCTTGCGGAAGAAGCCCGTGCGGTTCTCGATCGCCGCCTGCATGAGGCGGGTCGCGAAGGTCTCGATGGAGCTCGCGCGGAACACGTCGACGTAGGCGATGTAGGCCCCACGCTCCTTGACGCGCCGCAGCACTTCCCCCGCCACACTCGACTTGCCGGTGCGCCGCGGGCCCGCGAGCACGATGTCGTTGCCCAAGAGTAGCCGTTCTACGGCCTCCCGGATGAACTCCTCGCGGTCTACGACATCCTCCGGCGCGGCCGGTCGCCCCGTCGGGAAGAAGTTGCTCTCCATCACTTCGCCTTCTCTCGTATCCATTATACACATGATTTATGTCGATAATACACTAAAGGCCTGGTGCGTTTCAGTAAAAGCGAAGGGAGGCCGGTGATCGGCCTCCCTTCTGATGCTAGGCGGGGAAGCGGCAGACTCCGCCGCCGCCACCGCCGTTGTTGGTCCCGCCGCCTCCGTTGCCAGACGTCGTTTGCGTCGTTGGAGTCGTTGGGGCCGTGATCGAGACCCCAACGGTGCCGGAACAGCGATGGACTCCCCGATCCGCTCCGATGGTGGTACCTTGTTCATAAGGTCCGGGCCTCCTCGATGGGTGTCTGAGCAACCTCATCGTAGACTGGACCCCAACCTTTTTACATCACGATACAGACGTCACCTACCAAAAGTCTCCTCGAACTGTCTGATGAGTTCCGCATATCCGGGGAGGTCTCCCGGGAACGCCAGGGGACCCGGCAACCTTGGTCGAGAGATCGGGATCGACCCGGGAGAAGTCGGCTGAGGGAGTAGTACCGGCGGAGCTAGCGACGCCGGGAAGGCCCGAACGTGGAAGCGAGGGATTCCCACGGATAACACGGGAAGGCGCGAGCCCGCGTGCAATACGCCACGCTCGTGATAGGCCAGGTTGACCTTCTCGTGCCAGTGTCTGGGGCCAGTCGGGTCCAAATATATGGCGGAGTTGGTCCACCTCTCGGCACCGGGCCACAACGTGCCGATCACTACGTGTACCTCGCGTGACGTAGATCGGTCGTGCACAGCGTCGAGCGCACCGGGCTTCGAGGTTCGGTCACCGGGATCCGCCGGTAGGGCCGCGAACTCAGAAGGAGAATTATCCCAGGCGGGAGTGGTTAGATCGTGCCCAGGCAGCGGGCCCTCGTGCTGGCGGCCACCGCAGCGATCATCCTGTCCGGCTGTTCGAATGCCTCCGCGCCGCGCACGCCTCCCAGGCCTCCGCGGCCGATCACGGCCGAGTTCCTTGGCTCGGTCGGCGTGCCCTCGGTCACGGCTACGCAGTTCGTGGATCCGCTACACGGCTGGATCGGTGTCGCGGGCACGCCGTACTTCCAGGGGCAGGCTGTTCCATCCCCCGGCACGCTCCTGCGCACGACCGACGGCGGTCGTAGCTGGCAGGTCGTCGCGCATACCCAACTCCCCATCCTGGCGATCGACTTCTCGTCGCCCCAGGACGGCTTTGTGCTGGCGGGCGCATGGATCGACGCGACGACGGAGTTCACCGTCTACCGCAGCGCAGACGGCGGCGGGACGCTCCAGGAGCTCTCCCACCCCCAGGCCGACGCGGGCAAGGCCGTGATGCACTTCTCCTCCCCGATGCAGGGATTCATCGTCAGCCAGAACACGCTGGACGTGACGACGGACGGCGGCCACACCTGGCAGACGTCCTCCGCCCAGCCGAAGCCCGGCTTCTTCGGCGGCCCGATGCCGTTCGCGCCAGCCTTCCTGTCGGCTGGCGTCGGCTTCACCGCCTCGGGAAATGGCGTCATGCGCACGACGGACGGCGGCCACATCTGGCAGAGCGTCTACGCCCTGCCGGATGGAGACGGCGGCTACGGACCCGTGGCCTTCGCGACGCCATCGGTCGGCTACGCCGCACTCTGGGTGAACGCGCCTGCACTCGCCCAAAGCAGTAGCATCATCCTGCGCACCGATGACGGCGGTACGTCGTGGCGCATCGTCTCCGGCGCCCTGCCCGGAGGAACGGTCATCGGCACTCCACCCCCGAGCGGCGCCGCAGATGGCCTGGTCGCCTGGGGGCAAGAGGACGTTGCCGTCGCGGAGCAGGGTGCGCTCTACGTCAGCCGTGACGGCGGGGTAACCTGGACGTCTATTGCCGCGCCGCAGTTGAACGACAGCATGTGGGGGAACGGCTTGACCTACGACCCCGGCGCCGGGCTCTTCGCGGACGACATGTACGGTACCCTCATGCGCCTCACGGCGAACGACACGTGGCAACCCGTGTGGCCGACCGCGCCCCTTGCGCGGGTGGACTTCGCGAGCGCCTCGCAAGGATTCGGCCTCGCGCGCAAGAGGGGTCAGCTGCGCCTCGTGCGCACGGCCGACGGCGGCCGGTCCTGGAGCGCCGTCCCGCTGCCGGGCAGGAGCGCACCGACGGATCTCACATTTGCGGGCACCCGCCACGGCTGGGTCCGTGCGGGGCGCCGGCGCGCGGCCGCTGGCGACGGCCAACGGCGGGAAGACATGGCGTCCGATCGGCCCGCAGCATGTGCTGGCCGCACAGCTCTTCCCAGGAGGCAACGGCTTGCTCATCGCCCAGATGGACGTCACGAAGCCCCCTATCCTTCTCGCCACCTCGGATGGCGGCGAGTACTTCGTGCGCCGGTCCCTGCCGAAAGAGCTGCCGGTCGGCGGCATCGTCCGCTTCGCCTCGCCGCAGGTTGGGTTCGCCGCCGCGGCCGATGAAATCTGGAGGACGGACGACGGCGGGCAGCACTGGCGATTCATCTCGATGCCAGCGCAGCTCGCCGGCTTCGAGCGCATCGTATCGCTCGGAGCTGACCCTTCGGGCGATCTCTGGCTCCTCGCAGCCTTCGACAGATCTGGCGGTCCCGTCACGCCGCAGGATCTCTGGATCCGCCATCTGGACGGCGCCTGGCAGGAAGTGCGCCTACCTGGGGTCGATCTGCCCTTCGATACGACAGGGGAGTCACTTGACGTCTACTCCCGGAGCCGTGCGTGGCTCGTAACGCCTGCAGGGGTGTTCGCTACCAAGGACGGCGGACGCACTTGGCGACCAGACGCACCCGGCCTCTGACGCATCTTTGGGCGAAGAACGGAGTAGAGAAATGAACGCTGTGGTCATCGGGGCAAGCGGTTTTTTGGGCGCTCACGTCTACCAGCGTCTCCACGACCAAGGGGCACATGTGCATGGCACGTGTGGACATCATCATCGGCCTGGGCTTCAAGCGATTGATCTGCTGGATACGCGAGACATGGCCCGTTATCTGAACTCCTTGCGACCGGATGTCGTAATCTGGTGTGCCAAGCGAACCCATGAGAACGGCGATGAACAGGCGCTGAATGAAACAGGACTTTGCAATCTGGTCCGCTCTGTCCCTGATGCCACCCGGCTGATCTTTGTGTCAACGGATGGCGTGCTGCCCGGGACCGGAGGCCCGCATGGGGAACAGGTGAGGCCTTCTCCCTTTTCTTCCGACTCTTCAATAGCGCGTTACACCAATGGGAAACTGTGGGCGGAACGATGGCTGCAAAGCGACTCTCCCCTCGCCCGCACGACAACCATCGTCCGAACAGGCATGATCTACGGCCGGGCAGTCTCGGGCGAGTGGGACGCCCGCACAGCGGCAGTCCTGAAGGCTTTTGCTTCCGGAGAGACATTTTCGAGGGCGGACAATCTTCTGCGCACGTTTGTGTACGTTGACGAGTTGGCTTCCGCCCTGTGCGAGCTGGCCACGATCGACTGCATCCGCGGCATCGTGCATGCGGGACCCGAACATGGAGAAAGCCACTTTTCGTTTGCTAGGGCGATCGCCCGCGCATGGTCTCTGCCAATGCATCTTGTCCGTCCGCATCAGATTCCACCGGAAGACGTCACGGAGCGCGAAGTTCGTCTTGATACTCGGCTGAACACCTCATTTCTTCGCTCCAAACTTGCGACCCAGTTTCACTCCGTTGACGAGCGGTTCACACTTCTCGCCCGGCAGGCATGAGACTTCCGGCCTCTCGTCAGGCGGGGTAGCCCAGCGACGGTCTGCTGCCTAAGCTGGAGCAAAGGTCGTGTCAGGATGGGGGGGCTCGGCTGTGGGACCCGGACGACACGAGGAAGCACGCAGAACGTTCGGAGCCCTCGTCTGGGTCGGTGGCATCGTCGTTGCAGCAGCCATTGTGACGGCCGTCGTCTTGACGAGGCCCTCGGCGCTCCAGACCTCATCGCAACCGATTCTCGCCGTGCCATCGGTGCAGACGGTGATCCGCTCGCCGAACATCAAGACCGCATACTTCCCCGACATGACGTCACGCGAGACGGGCTGGATGGCCTGGGGCAGTGTGCACAAGCACGGCGAGCCAGCGGTGGCGAGGACGACCGACCAAGGCCGCAGGTGGATCAACGTCACGCCGCGCACGGACCTAGTAGGCGCAAAGCTGTCGCTGGAGCCAGTCGGCGCCCGACAGGCGTTCTTGGTCGCGGTTCATCCGGGGGAATCTGCGATCGTATACGTGACAACAGACGGCGGCACGACGTGGGTGCGCGGCAAGCGGGTTGCTGTGCGTTACGGTACTGGCGGCGCATACCTCTCTGCGCGGGGCAAGCATGTTTGGTTGGAGGTCGGCATCGGCGGCACCACCAACGCAGCGGCCCAGTTGTTCACGTCGCGCGATGGCGGCATGACGTGGCGGCTCGTTCCGCGGAACTGTAAGAGCGCTCCGT
>JAJYTV010000140.1 GCA_021792885.1 Bacillota bacterium | reverse complement strand
GGACCTGGCGGTGGGGAATCTGATGCACAATCGCCACCTTGCGCGGGCGATCGCCGACGTCGGGCTCGGGGAGTTGCGGCATCAACTTGAGTACAAGGCCCCGATGCGTGGTGGGCAGGTGGTCTTCGTGGACCGGTTCTTCCCGTCCAGCAAAGAGTGCCGCCATTGCGGGAGCAAAAACAACGTACTGACATTGACGGATCGCACCTTTGTTTGCCCCACCTGCGGCCACACGGAGGACCGCGACCTGCACGCTTCCCGCAACATCCTGCGCGAAGGTCTGAGGATCATCAAAACTACCCAGGGTCCCTGGGGAAGTCACGCCTGTGGACAGGTGGCCTCCACGAGACACAGACGTTTCGCGAGCCGCCTGGCGGAAGCAGGAAGGGCGCAAGCCCGCGGTAAGACACCGGAAGAGAGCAGCGGACGTGAACACGTCTGACTACGTTTTCGGTGACAGATCCTTCTGCAATCAGCCTTGCGGCGTGGGGTGCTGTGTATCGGCCCACGGCCCCTGCCCGAGCGGCGGCAGGGACTGCGGCGCGCGGAAGGCGAGGAGGGCGGAGAAGACGCCCGGCGCCTCGCCGGATCCCAGAATCTCCACCTGTGCATCCGGCGTCGTGTAGCCGAGCAGCAGCGAGAGGTGGCCGAGCTCCGTCTCCGGGCGCGCCTGGATCCAGAGCGCCCCGTCGATCTCGAAGATCTGCTCGGCGCTGCCGGAACGCAGCCGATCCAGGACCTCCGCGCCGAAGCGGCCGACGGCGGGGTTCTCCCCGCCGCCGTGCTGCGCCTGGAGATCGCGCGCCAGCGCGCCGACGGCGACGGCAACGATGCGCCGGCCGAGTTCGTGGACGCTCTGGCGCAGCGCCTGGCCGAACTCGTGGAGGAGCGCGGGCGACGCCGTGGGGACACCGAGCAGGAGCGCGGGCAGCCCGCCTTGCGGCATGAGCGCGTGCAGCGCGGCCGCCGCCCCGGCGGAGAGCGCAGCGCCCTCACGGGTGGATGGGAGGCCGTAGCCGATGGCGGTCTCGTGCAGGAGATCCGCGAGTTCGACGTCTACCGGGCCGATATCGTGTCCCGCGGCGTCCGATAGGCGCTGCAGATTGGGCACCGCGAACGTGCGGGGACGCCACGACGCGTCGATCACGACGAGGCTCGCCGGGTGCGCCTCGCGGACGGCGCCGCTCGCCGCTCCAAGGGCGCCTGAGAGTGCGCTCCTCGGCGGAATTTCGGATGGAACGAGGAGTCCGAGGAGATCTTGCATGTAGGCATGCGGCCGGCGGTGCCGGCCTTCCTCCTTGCGCTGGGGCTCCTTTGAGCCTACCCCTCCACGCGGCGGCGCGGCAAGCGGCCGCGCG
This sequence comes from Bacillota bacterium, assembly GCA_021792885.1. Lineage (GTDB taxonomy): Bacteria > Bacillota > Sulfobacillia > JAJZYS01 > JAJYTV01 > JAJYTV01. The sequence goes on along the minus strand of JAJYTV010000140.1, from coordinate 4,344 downwards.
TTCCTGCCCCGCCACCTTGACCATTGCGAGGCGAAGAGTCTAAGCTATGGCGCAACAGCATGGAAACCGATGAGGGAACGAGTAGCGCCGCAGGCGGCCCGAAGAGAGCCGGGGAGGGTGCGATCCCGGTGGCTTGGGGCGGCGCGAAGATCACTCCCGAGGGCGCCGGCGAGGAGCTTCGTAGCCGGCGACGTCCCCCGCACGTGACGCGGCCGAGCCCGGCCCGTGCCGGGGAAGAAAGGTGGTACCGCGGCGGCAGCCCGCCCTTTTGGGTGGCTGCCGCCGTTCGACTTTTGCAGGGAGGCGTTCCGAGTGGACTACCGCGACACGCTGCAGCTGCCGAAGACCGACTTTCCGATGCGCGCGAACCTGCCGGAGCGCGAACCCATCTTCCTGAACTACTGGGAGGAGAACGGCCTCTACGAGGCGGGCCTGCGCGAGCGCGCGGGCCGCGAGCCCTTCGTGCTGCACGACGGGCCGCCCTACGCGAACGGCAACATCCACATCGGCACGTCGCTCAACAAGGTGCTGAAGGACACCGTGAGCCGCTACATGACGATGCGCGGCAGGCCTTCTCCGTACGTGCCCGGCTGGGACACGCACGGCCTGCCGATCGAGCGCAAGGCGCTTGAGGAGCTCAGGCGGGACCGACATGCCCTCGATCCCCTGACGCTGCGCAGGGCCTGCAGGGACTTCGCCCTGCGCCACATCGAAGTGATGACCGGCCAGTTCCAGCGCCTCGGCGTCATCGGGGACTGGGCGCACCCCTACATCTCGCTCGACCCGCAGTACGAGGCGGCGGAACTCCGTGTGTTCGGCGAGATGTACGAGCGCGGGCTCGTCTACAAGGGCTTCCGCTCCGTGCACTGGTGCCCTGTCGACGAGACGGCGCTCGCCGACGCGGAGATCGAGTACAAGGAGCACACCTCGCCGTCGATCTACGTCCTGTTCCCGGTCGCGGAGGCGGGCGGGGCAGAGGAGGTCGCGGGCGCGGGCGTCGTGATCTGGACGACGACGCCCTGGACGATGCCCGCGAACGAGGCGGTGGCGCTCCACCCGGATCTCGAGTACGGCGTCTACGAGAGCCCGCACGGTCCCCTCGTCCTCGCGGTCGCGGCCAAAGAGCGCATGGAGAAGCTCCTCTCGCTCGGACGGGAGCTCGCGCGGGTGCCCGCGCGCCGCCTCGCCGGGGTGAAGATGCTCCATCCCGTCTTCGACCGCAAGACGGTGCCGATCGTCTTCGGCGGGCACGTCTCGTCCGAGGACGGCACGGGCGCGGTGCACACGGCGCCAGGGCACGGCGAGGAGGACTTCCAGGTCGGCCGCGAGTACGGCCTGCCCGTCACGGTGCCGGTCGACGACCAGGGCAACTTCACGGAGCTCGCGGGCCCCTTCGCCGGGCAGCGCTACGAGCAGGCGAACCCCGCGATCGTCGCTTACCTCAAGGAGCGCGGGCGCCTCCTGCATGCGGGCGAGATCCGCCACCAGTACCCGCACTGCTGGCGCTGCCATGGCCCGGTGCTGTTCCGGGCGACCGAGCAGTGGTTCGGCTCGGTGTCCGCGATCCGCGAGGAGATCCTCGCCGCGATCGCCCAAGTCTCCTGGGTGCCGGAGTGGGGCGAGGTGCGCATGCGCCAGATGACGCAGGACCGCCAGGACTGGTGCATCTCGCGCCAGAGGGTCTGGGGCCTGCCGATTCCGGCCTTCTACTGCGAGGGCTGCGGGGACGTCCTCGTGACGCGGCAGACCGTCTCGCATGTGGCGGACCTCGTCGCGCAGCACGGGGCGGACGTCTGGTGGGAGCGCTCCGCGCAAGAGCTCCTTCCGCCCGGTACCACCTGCCCCAAGTGCGGCGGCAAGGAGTTCCGCAAGGAAACGGACATCCTCGACGTCTGGTTCGACTCGGGCTCCTCCCACGCCGCGGTGCTCGGCCGCGAGGGCCTGCACTGGCCCGCCGACCTCTACCTCGAGGGCGCGGACCAGTTCCGCGGCTGGTTCAACTCCTCGCTCACGACCGCCGTCGCCCTGCACGGCACGCCGCCCTACCGCGAGGTGCTGGTACACGGCTTCGTCGTCGACGGCGAGGGGCGCAAGATGTCGAAGTCGCTCCAGAACGCCGTCTCCCCGGAGGCGGTGCTCAGGCAGTACGGCGCCGACGTCCTGCGCCTTTGGGCGACGAGCGCGGACTACACGGCGGACATCCACCTCACGCCGGAGATCCTGCAGCAGGTCGCGGAGGGCTACCGCAAGATCCGCAACACCTGGCGCTTCCTGCTCGGGAACCTGCACGACTTCGACCCCAAGACAGACGCCGTGCCGCTCGCGGAGTTCACCGGCCTCGAAGCCTACATGCGCGGCCGCCTCGGCGAACTCGTCGCGACGGTGCGCCGCGCCTACGACAGCTACGGCTACCAGGGCATCTACTACCATGGCCTCAATTTTTGCGCCGTCGACCTCTCGAGCCTCTACCTCGACGTGCGCAAGGACCTCCTCTACTGCGGCAGGGCGGACGACCCCGCGCGGCGCGCCGCACAGACCTTCCTCTGGCATGCCGCCTCGGTGCTGGCGCGCCTCTTCGCGCCGATCCTCGCCTTCACCGCCGAGGAGGTCTGGGAGTACCTGCCCGGCGGGCGCGACACGCACTGGTCGGTGCACCTCGCGGACTTCCCCGAAGCGGAGGACTACCCGCGTGACGAGCGGGCGGCCAGGTCCTACGAGGAGCTCCTGCACCTGCGCGACGACGCACTGAAGGCGCTCGAGGAGGCGCGCGCGGAGAAGCGCATCGGCAAGCCGAGCGACGCGCGCCTTCGCCTCACGGTGCCCGAGGGGCCGCTCCTCGCGCTCGCGCAGGAACACCGGGCGGCGCTCGAGGAGCTCTGCATCGTCTCGGCGCTCGACATCGCGCAGGGCGAGCGCGCCGTCGCGGTGGAGGTCGATCCGGCGCCGCGCTGCGAGCGCTGCTGGCTGCACCGCGAGGACGTCGACGAGCAGGGCCTGTGCGGCCGCTGCCGCGAAGTGCTGGCCCAATGAAGGAGGAGAGCGGCGGGAAGGAGGTCCACCCAGAACTCCTCGAGCGCATCGCCGCGTACATGGAGTCGGTGAACCTCGGTGCCTACGTGGACCTCTACCGCCGCCCCTGGCGCATGCTCGGGCTGAACTTCGTCGCGGGCCTCGCGCGCGGCTTCGGCATGGCGATCGGGTTCGCGTTGCTCGGAGCGCTCGCCATCTACATCTTGCAAGCGTCCTTTCTGCACAACCTACCGGTGGTCGGAAAGATCGTCGCCCAGATCGTGCGGATCGTGCAGCACGAGATGTCGGGGCGCATCGGGAGGTAGGCGGGGTGGAGATCGAGGCGCGCCTTGAAGCCCGCAGGCAGGAACTGCGCGGGCGGATCGACGAATTGCGTGACAGCGGGATCGGGATGCCGATGACCGAGGCCGTCGGGGAACTCTCGTCGTACGACAACCACTCGGGGGATCTCGCGTCGGAGACCTTCGAGCGGGAGAAGGACTTCGGACTCATCGGCAACCTGCAAACGCAGCTCGTGCGCGTCGAGGCGGCGCAGCGCCGGCTGCAGGACGGCAGCTACGGCAGGTGCCTGCGCTGCGGGAGGGAGATCCCGAGCGAACGGCTCGACGCCCTGCCCTGGGCAGAGTACTGCCGCGACTGCCAGGCGGCGCTCGCGCCGGAGGACACCGCCCGAGCGCCGGTCGAGCAGGAACTGCTCGAGGAGCAGGGCATGTTCCGCCACTCCTTCCGCGACGACATGGACGAGGTCGGCTACGACGGCGAGGACACGTGGCAGGAGCTCGCGATGGTGGGCAACGCGAATTCGCCGCAGGATGTCCCGCCCGCGATCCGGATGGATGAGGCCTACGTCGATTCGGATGAGCTGCACGGCGCGGTGGAACCGATCGAAAACCAGGTCGACGAGGAGGGCGACTTCCTCGGCGAGAGCGACCAGGAGGTGGACCCCAGCAGTTGATCGCACTGCTCGTCGCCGCGCTGATCCTGATCCTGGACCTGCTGACCAAGGCATGGGCGCTCTCCCACCTCGTGGTCGGCAGGCCCGTGCCCTTTCTCGGCCACCTCGTGGAGTGGAACCTGATCCGCAACCAGGGGGCCGCCTTCGGGCTGCTGGCAGGCCAGACGCTGCTCTTCATCGTCGTCGCGCTCGCCGCGGTCGGGGGGCTTCTCTACGCCCTCCTGCGGAAACCGAAGGCGATCCTCCAGGTCGGCATCGGGGGAATCCTGGGCGGCGCGCTCGGCAACCTCTGGGACCGCATCCTGGGCCACGGGGTCGTCGACTTCATCGACGTGCGCCTGTGGAGCTATATCTTCAAC
>JAJYTV010000139.1 GCA_021792885.1 Bacillota bacterium | reverse complement strand
TGACGAACCCGAACACGCTCGGCCTCTTTGACGAGCGGATCGCGGAGATCGCCGACGCAGTACACGGGGCGGGCGGCCTCCTCTACTACGACGGAGCGAACCTGAACGCGGTGCTCGGGCGCTCGCGGCCAGGCGACATGGGCTTCGACGTCGTCCACCTGAACCTGCACAAGACCTTCTCGACGCCGCACGGCGGCGGCGGGCCGGGCTCTGGCCCAGTCGGTGTGAAGGCGAACCTGCGTGACTTCCTGCCGATGCCCCTCGTGGCGCGCCGCGCGGACGGGAACTTCCACCTCGACTACGAGATCCCGCACTCGATCGGCCAGATGCGCTCGTTCTACGGCAACTTCGGCATGCTGGTGCGGGCCTACACCTACATCCACTCGCTCGGGGGCGACGGCCTGCGGGGCGTCGCGGACGACGCCGTGCTGAACGCGAACTACCTCTTCGCGCGGCTCAAGGAGGCGCTGTACGCCCCCTTCGACCGCATCCCCAAGCACGAGTTCGTGGTCGCGCCGCCGAAGGACCTGAAGAAGTCCACCGGCGTGCGCACGCTGGACATCGCGAAGCGCCTGCTCGACTTCGGCGTCCACCCGCCGACCGTCTACTTCCCGCTGATCGTCGACGAGGCGATGATGCTCGAGCCGACCGAGACCGAGACGCGCGAGACGCTCGACGCGTTCGCGGACATCCTGCTCGGCATCCTGCGCGAGTCCCGCGAGGAGCCGGACGTCGTCAAGACGGCGCCGCACCACGCAAAGGTCGGCCGGCTCGACGAGGCGAAGGCCGTGCGCGAGCCGAAGCTGCGCCAGACGCTCGGTGGCTGAGCTCACCATCCTGCGCGAGGGCGACCGCTCCGGCGCCTTCAACATGGCGCGGGACCAAGAGATCGCCCGGATGGTGCAGGAGGACGGCGCCGCGCGCCTGCGCCTCTACGGCTGGCGCCGTCCCACGCTCTCCCTGGGCTACGCCCAGGACGCCGCATCCTTCGACGCCGAACGCCTGCGCGCGCTCGGCGTCGATCTCGTGCGGCGCCCGACGGGCGGTCGCGCAGTGCTGCACCAGCACGAGGTGACCTACGCGTTCGTCGTGCCGCAAAGGGACCTTCCCGGGGACATCCGCGAAACCTACCTGCAGATCGCACAGGCGCTCGTCGCCGCGCTGCGGGCGCTGGGAGCGGACGTCGATCTGGCGGGGGACCCAGGAACGGCGGAGGCGGACGCGAACTGTTTTGCGCAGCCCTCGTGGTACGAGATCGAGGTCGGAGGGCGCAAGCTGCTCGGCTCCGCCCAGGTACGCCGGGGCGGTGTCATCCTGCAGCATGGAGCCCTGCCGCTTGAGCTCGACTACACGCTGTGGGCGGCGGTGTTCGGCGCCGAGGACGCCGCGGCCTACGTGCGGGGGATGCAGCGCAGGGCGATCGGCCTTTGGGAGGCGATCGGCAGGGAGGTGCCGCGGCGCGCCGTGCGCGACGCCCTCGGGGCGGCCTTCCAGGATTGGTGGGGCTCGAGATAGGGGGTCAAGGGATGCTGAAGGACGTGGACCCGCAGATCGCCTCGCTGATCGGCAAGGAGCTCGAGCGTCAGCGCGAGACGCTGGAGCTGATCGCTTCGGAGAACTTCACCTCGCCCGCGGTGCTCGAGGCGATGGGCAGCGTGCTGACCAACAAGTACGCCGAAGGGTACCCGGGCAAGCGCTACTACGGCGGCTGCGCCGTGGTGGACGAGATCGAGGAGCTGGCGCGCTCGCGGGCGAAGGAGCTGTTCTCCGCGCAGTACGCGAACGTCCAGCCGCACGCGGGCGCGCAGGCGAACATGGCCGCCTACCACGCCGTGATCGAGAAGGGCGACACGGTGCTCGGCATGCGGCTCAGCGAGGGCGGCCACCTGACGCACGGCAGCCCCGTGAACTTCTCGGGGCAGGACTACCGCTTCGTCGGCTACGGCGTCGACCCGGTGAGCGAGCAGATCGACTACGACGAGGTGCGCGAACTCGCCCTCGCGCACCGGCCGAAGCTGATCGTCGCCGGCGCCTCGGCGTACCCTCGCATCATCGACTTCCCGCGCCTCAAGGCGATCGCCGACGAGGTCGGCGCGCGGATGATGGTCGACATGGCGCACATCGCAGGACTCATCGCCGCAGGCGTCCACCCGACGCCGGTCGGCCACGCGGACCTCGTCACCTCGACGACCCACAAGACTCTGCGCGGGCCGCGCGGCGGGTTCGTGCTCGCCACGGAGGAATTCGGGCCGAAGGTCGACAAGGCGGTCTTCCCAGGCCTGCAGGGCGGGCCGCTCGAGCACATCATCGCGGCGAAGGCGGTCGCCTTCCTCGAAGCGATGCAGCCTGCCTTCAAGGACTACCAGCGCCAGATCGTACGCAACACGGCCACCCTGGCGCAGGAGCTGATGGCGCTCGGCTACCGCCTCGTCTCCGGCGGCACCGACAACCACCTGCTGCTCATGACCTTCGTCGACCGCGACGACCTGACGGGCCGCGATGTGGAGCAGGCGCTCGAGCACGCCGGCGTCACGGTGAACAAGAACACCGTGCCGGGCGAGAAGCGCTCGCCGTTCGTGACGAGCGGCGTGCGCATCGGCACGGCCGCCGCGACGACCCGCGGCATGGGCGACCAGGAGATGCGCGAGGTGGCGGGCTACATCGACGCCGCGATCAAGGCGCGCGAAGTGCCCAACAAGCTCGCGGAGATCCGCGCCGCGGTCGGAGAGCTCTGCCGGCGCTTTCCGCTTTACCCGGATCTCGCGCAATAAGTCAAAATGAGGGCTCCGGCCGATCGCCGGAGCCCTCATCCAATGCTCAGTTCAGTTGTTGTGCGCGAAGTGCTCTTCCGGCATCGGGAAGCGGTCGATGCGGTCGGGCGCGTCGTCCCACGGGTGAAGCCGATGGGCCGGCGGCTGGCCACCGGGGTACGGCTCCAGGAGGTCTTCCTTGGTCATCAGCACCTGGCGGCGCGAGATGAACGGAGGAAGCGGCTCCGGCGTCAGGACGATCGCGTCGACCGGGCAGGCGCGCTCGCACTCGCCGCAGAAGATGCACCGCAGGTAGTCGATCTCGTAGCGCGCGGCGTACCGCTCGCCCGGGCTGACGCGGTGCTCGGGGTCGTTCTCCTCCGCGACGACGGTGATGGCGTACGCGGGGCAGGCAGCCGCGCAGAGTTCGCAGCCGACGCAGCGCTCGAGGCCGTCCGAGTAACGGCGCAGCTTATGCACACCGCGGTAGCGGGGAGGCAGTTCACGCTTCTTCTCGGGATAGCTGATCGTCTGGTTCGGCACGGTGCCGAAGATGCGCAGCGTGGTCCCGAGACCCTTGAGGATGTTCCCGATGGCCTTGAACATCGGCTCCCCTCCTTTCGCGGAACTAGAAGTCGATCGGGACGTCGTTCTCGCGTCCGCAGTTCGGGCACTCGATCAGTGCGACGTACTGGTGGTCGCCCTTGCGGGCGATGGCGCGGATCGTGCCGAGCGGAAAGAGGATCTGCTCAGCGAATGCGGTCATTTCCGTGCTCTTGTCCGTGCGGTAGATGGCATGCTGGCAGCGGGTGCAGACCAAAGCGCGGCACCTCCTGAGCGCTCTGCAACAAGGAGCGAAACGCAGTTCGGACCGCATCCATTCTGAGTCTACGCAGCGCTTGTGTCAATCGGCGCAAGGCGCGGTCCAAGGGAGGAATCGCCATGCGAACGCCGGCGACGGACATGCTCGAGAGGCAAAAGCTCGGCTATGAATTGCGCTCCTACGACGAGGTCGAGAAGACCGCGGAGGAGGTCGTGCAGAAATTGGCACTGCCGGCCGAGTGCGTGTTCAAGACACTCCTCGTCCAGTCCGGGCGCGACTTCGCGTTCGCCGTCATCGCGTCGACGCAGCAGCTCAGTCTGCGCAGGCTCGCGCGCGCGTGGGGCAAACCGGCCGTAGAGATGGCGGACCCGCGCGACATCCAGCGCGTGACGGGCTACGTGCGCGGGAGCGTGTCGCCGCTCGGCGGGCGCAGGCCGATCCCGGTGTTCATCGACGAGAGCGCGCAGTCGCTCGAGGTGATGGCGGTGAGCGCCGGTGCCCGCGGCATTGAACTTCTGATCAGGCCGTCGAACTTGCAAGCTGCGGCCCAGGCGGTATTCTCCGCCATCGCCCAAGAGGACTGAGTGCTTTCAGGCAGGAAAAGGAATCGCCTCTGGGAGAACAAATGCCATCGAGCGGTGTTCACTTGAGATGGTATTGTGGATATGTCTTTACGCGTTCGACGAAACGGTGGAATGTCACGGTGTCCCTTCGGATCCCAAATGCTATTCGCCGCGGCCTGCTTGCCCTTTCCGCTGGGCTGCCGCTGCTTCTCGCTTCCGGCCTGCCTGCGCAGGCCGCATCGCACCAAGCGAACCCCGATTGGTTCGGCCCGCGGCTTCTGCCAAACTACCGCATCATCTCGTACTACGGCAACCCGCTATCACCGTATATGGGCGTCCTCGGCAGCGGCACGCCGCAGCAGGTGATCGCGCGCCTGCGCCAGCAGGAGGCCGCATGGGTCGCGGCGGACCCGACGCACCCGACGATCGGCGCGCTTGAGCTCGTGGCGGTCGTCGCCCAGCGCTCGCCAGGGCCAAACGGGTACTACAGCCTGCGTATGCCGTACTCGCTGATCGAGCAGGAGCTGCAGATCGCCCGCCAAAACCACCTCCTCCTGATCCTTGACGTGCAGATCGGCCACGCGACTGTTCAGAGCGAAGTTCAGTACCTGGAGCCCTTCCTCAAGCAGCCAGACGTCGAACTCGCGCTCGACCCGGAGTTCGCGATGAAGCCCGGCGGCATTCCCGGCATCGAGTTCGGCTCCATGCCGACCCCGCCGATCAACTGGGCGCTCTCGTACCTGCACAACCTCGTCGTGAAGTACCACCTGCCGCAGAAGATCATGATCCTGCACCAGTTCATCCAGAGCATGGTGCCGGATTGGCAAGGCATCAAGGAACAGCCGCATGTCGTGCTGGTACGCGACATGGACGGCTTCGGCGGCCAGCAGCTGAAGATGATGGAGTACGAGATGTTCATCCATCAGGAGGCGATTCCGTACACCGCGTCGATCACGCCTCTGCCGGGCCAGACCACCGGCGTTCTGAACGAAGCGGTTGCGGTGCACTACCAGAATGCGTCCTTCGTCGCGGGCGGGATCAAGCTCTTCTACACGCAGGACCACCCGCTGATGAGTCCGTCGACCGTGCTCACGCTGGACCCGAAGCCACTCGTCGTCATCTACCAGTAGGCACTTTGAGGCCTAGGCGAGACCTACTGGCCGTCCGGCAGCATCTGCTGCCGGACGGTTCTTTGTGCTTCGCGAATGCGTACTACCCCGAGTCCGAAATGCTAGGAGACAGAATGCAAGTCGACCAACCGTAGAACAAGCATGGTTATAGACCGCGGACGCAGGATAGCCATGCGATGGCGAACGATCAGTGGAGCGCCAGAGGAAGGCTGTAATAGATCATCTTGCCGTCCGTGCTCCACAGCGACAACCGGTAGGACCAAGCCGGATTGAGGGTCCTACGGCCGACTCCGAGGACCTTCACCGCCCGCGGCAGCATGAGCGTCCCGTCGAGGCGACCCGCCTGCACGTGGACGACGCCCAAATCCGCATCCGCTTCAAACTCGGTTGACTGGATCTCCAGCCGCACGAGGAACGGCCCGTTTGGGGAAAGTCCGTTGCCGACCACGTGAA
>JAJYTV010000138.1 GCA_021792885.1 Bacillota bacterium | reverse complement strand
CAGCAGCACCGGCAAGAGCAAGCTCCACCCTCTCCTTTCGCTTGAAGGCCCCGTTCCGGACGCGATCCCGCCTTCAAGCATGCCCAAATCGGCGGAGCCGGGCGGCTCCGCCTTCGCACGTCATCCGAGGAGGTCTTCCGCCACGCGCGAATTCCTTCGCATCCGCGACCTCGTCCGACCCGAACTGCGCTACTACGCCTTCGGCCTTACGGCACTCGTGCTGGCCGACGCCCTGCAGCTGATCACACCGCAGATCCTGCGCCTGTTCGTCGACACGATCCAGACGCAGGGCGTAGAGATGCGCGCATTGCTACCGTACGCCCTGGCGATGCTCGTCGCAGGCGTCCTCATCCTCGTCTTCCGCTTCGGCTGGCGGACGCTCTGCTTCGGAGCCTCCCGCCGCATCGAGTACCGCCTGCGCCGCAAACTCTTCGCGCACCTCACGAAGCTCTCAGCGAACTTCTTCAACGGGCACAAGGTCGGGGACCTCATGGCACACGCCACGAACGACGTGCAGGCGGTGCGCATGGCGTTCGCCATGGGCATCGTCGCCACGGTCGACTCGGCGGTCCTGATCATCTCCACCGTCGTGATCATGGTGCAGACGATCTCGCTGCCGCTCTCAGTCTGGGCGCTTTTGCCGCTGCCCGTCTCGGCCATCGTGGCGAGCTCGCTCGGCAAGGTGATCCACCGGCGCTTCGTGCGGGTGCAGGCCGCGTTCTCCGACATGACCGACACGACCCAGGAGAACCTCTCCGGCATCCGCGTGGTGAAGGCGTTCGCCCAGGAGCGGGCCGAAGAGCAGAAGTTCTTCGCGCGCAGCGAGGCGTACGTGCGGCGCAACATGGAACTCGTGCGGGTCTGGGGTCTCTTCGACCCGCTCGTCGACATGATCGGCGGCATCTCGTTCGCGGTGGCGACCGCCTACGGCGGCTACCTCGTCCTGCAGGGGCAGTTGAACCTCGGCCAGTACGTCGCGTTCCTCTACTACCTCGGCCTCCTGCGCTGGCCGATGATGGCGGCCGGCTGGGTGATCAACGTGCTGCAGCGCGGCGCGGCGTCGATGGAACGCCTGAACCGCCTCTACGAGGTGCAGCCCGAGATCGAGGACGCGCCGGACGCGGTCGCGCTTGCGGCGCCCAAGGGCGGCATCTCTGTCCGCCACCTGACCTTCTCCTACGCTGAGAACCTGCCGCCGGCGCTCTCGGACCTCAGCTTCGACCTGCAGCCCGGGCAGACGGTCGGCATCATCGGACGCGTCGGCAGCGGCAAGTCGACGTTCGCGAGCCTCCTTTTGCGGCTCTACGAGCCGCCGCGCGGCGCGATCTTCCTCGACGGCATCGACATCCTGGACCTCAAGGTGCAGGACCTGCGGGCCGCGTTCGGCTTCGTGCCGCAGGAAGCGTTCCTCTTCTCCGAGACGATCTCGGGCAACATCGCCTTCGCGCGGCCGGACGCGGGGCAGAACCTGATCGAGGACGCCGCCAAGGCGGCTGCGGTGCACAGCAACGTGATCGAGTTCCCGAACGGCTACGACACGCTCGTTGGAGAGCGCGGCGTAACCCTCTCGGGCGGGCAGAAGCAGCGCGTCGCGATCGCCCGCGCGCTGATCCAGGACCCCCCCGTGCTGCTCCTCGACGACAGCCTCTCGGCCGTCGACACGCAGACGGAGTCCGAGATCCTCGCAGGCCTGCGGGAGAAGCGTCAGGGCCGCTCCAACATCGTGATCGCCCACCGCATCTCCGCCGTGATGCACGCCGACCTCATTCTGCTGCTCGAGGACGGCGCCGTCGTCGAGCGCGGCACGCACGAGAGCCTTCTGCGCCAGCGGGGACAGTACCGCGATCTCTACGACCGCCAGCTGCTCGAGGAGAGCATCATGCAGCGCGGAGGGGAGGGAGCCTGATGGACGAAGATTTCCGCGAAGAGGGATCGCTCGGCAAGGCCTATGACGGCGGCCTCGTGCGCCGCCTCCTGCGCTTCGCGAAGCCATACTGGGCTCCGATCCTGGGCGCCGCGGCGCTCGTCGCGCTCGTCACGGCCTCCGACCTCGCGCCGCCGTACCTCTCCGCGCTCGCGATCGACAACGACATCAGCGCCATGTACCAGCCGCTCGCCGTCTACCCCGCCAGCGCGAAGTTGCCGGGCGGCATCCTCTTCGACGGCAAGGACTACCTGCCCCAGCACGACGTGCAGGGCCGCCCGCGCACCTGGGCGCAGGTCGTGTCGTCGCACGGCCGCGCCTACCTCGTCACCGGCATCGAGCCCGGAAAGGCGATCAAGATCGTCTCCGGCCGCGCAAAGAGCGCGGGGCGCACCCTCCAGGCGCTTCCCCTCTCCCCCTCCGCCCAGAGCACCCTGCGCGCCCCCTTCCTGCACGGCCTCGTGCTGCTGGGGCTGATCTACGCCCTCGTGGTGCTGGTCGCGTTCGGCGCGAACTACGCCCAGACCTACATCCTCGAATGGTCCGGCCAGCGGATCATCTATGACATCCGCAAGGCCGTCTTCACGCACATCGAGCGCATGCACCTCGGCTACTTCGACCGAAACCCGATCGGCCGCCTCGTCACCCGGGTGACGAACGACACCGAGGCGCTCAACCAGATGTACACCTCGGTGCTCGTGAACATCTTCAAGGATGTCTTCATGCTCGTCGGCGCCATCGTGATCATGTTCACGCTGAACCACTTCCTCGCGTACGTGAGCTATGCCGTGATCCCCGTCCTCGTCCTCGTCACCGCCGCGTACACGCGCTTCGCACGCGACGCCTACCGCACGGTGCGCGTCCGCCTCGCCCGCCTGAACGCCTTCCTCTCGGAGAACTTCTCCGGCATGCGGATCGTCCAGGTGATGCGCCAGGAGCGCATGCAGGAGCGCCGCTTCGACGTCGACAACACGGGCTACCTCAAGGCCGGCATCCGCGAGCTGACGATCTTCGCCGTCTTCCGGCCCTCGATGAACTTCCTCTACAACGTCACCGTGGCCGCACTGCTCTGGTGGGGTGGCGGCAGCGTGCTGCACGGGATCGTCGCGTTCGGCGTGCTCTACGCCTTCGTCGGCTATGCCCAGCAGTTCTTCCAGCCGATCCAGGACATGGCGGACAAGTACCAGATCATGCAGTCCGCCATGGCGGCCTCCGAGCGCATCTTCCAGGTGCTCGACACGAAGGCCGAGGTCCTGGACCCGGTCCTGCCCCTGCCGATGCCCGAGCGCGTGCGCGGGGAGATCCGCTTCGAGCACGTCTTCTTCGCCTACGACGGCGAGAACGACGTGCTGAAGGACGTGGACTTCGCCGTCCAGCCTGGCCAGTCGGTCGCGTTCGTCGGCGCGACGGGCGCCGGCAAGAGCTCGATCGTCAACCTGATCGGCCGCTTCTACGACGTCCAGCGCGGCCGCATCACGGTCGACGGACAGGACGTCACGACCCTCAGCCAGCAGGAACTGCGGCGGGCGATCGGCGTCGTGCAGCAGGACGTGTTCCTCTTCGCCGGCAACGTGCGCGACAACATCCGCCTCGGCGACCCGATCTCCGACGAGGCGGTCGAGGAAGCGGCAAGGCACGTGCACGCCGCGCGCTTCATCGAGCGGCTGCCCGGGCAGTACGACGAGCCTGTGCAGGAGCGCGGCTCGACCTTCTCCGCGGGACAGCGCCAGCTCGTGGCGTTCGCCCGGGTGCTGGCGCACGACCCCGCCATCCTGGTCCTCGACGAGGCGACCGCCAGCATCGACACCGAGACGGAGGCGCTGATCCAGCAGGCGCTCGATCGCGTCTCCCAGGGACGCACGACCCTGATCGTCGCGCACCGCCTCTCGACGATCCGCAACTGCGACCAGATCTTCGTGATGAGCCACGGCCGCATCGTCGAGCGCGGCACGCACGAGGAACTCCTACGCCGCCACGGCCTGTACTGGGACCTCTACCGCCTGCAGTACCGCGAGGCGGAGGAGCCGCTCGGCGAAGTCGGGACGAACTGATCGCCCAAGGCGCCTACGCAGCCAAAGAGCCTCTCAGGCCCTTGTCTTTCGGTGCTCACGGCGCAGGATACACAGCAGGGTTGGCCCAGGTAGCCGCGAAGAGAGTGCGGCAGGCGGACTTTTCATGCGTGAGGTGGCGGCGCTGCGCATCGAGACAGGACGGATCCTCGCCATCCTGCGCGACATGTATCCCGACGCGCACTGCGCCCTCGACTTCACGACGCCGTTTGAACTCCTGATCGCGACGATCCTCTCCGCGCAGTGCACGGACGAGCGGGTCAACATGATCACGCCACGGCTCTTCCCCCGCTACCTTTCCCCGGAAGCGATGCTGGCGCTGCGCCAGGAGGAGCTCGAGGAGCTCATCCGCGACTGCGGCCTCTTCCGCTCCAAGGCGAAGAACATCCTCGGAGCCTGCCTCCTGCTCGTCATGCGGCACGGCGGCGAAGTGCCGCGGACGATGGCAGCGCTCGAGAAGCTGCCGGGCGTCGGCCGCAAGACGGCGAACGTCGTACTCTCGAACGCCTTCGGAGTTCCCGCGATCGCCGTCGACACCCATGTCTTCCGCGTGTCTCGGCGCCTCGGACTGGCGGAGAGCGACACGCCGGAGAAGGTCGAACGGGAACTGCGCCGGCGCATCCCCAAACGGGACTGGTCGGCGGCGCACCACTGGCTCATCCACCACGGCCGGCGGCTCTGCCACGCGCGCGGCCCAGAGTGCCTGCGCTGTCCCCTCTCCCCCTACTGCCCGGCCTACCGGTCGGGAGCGGTGCACCCGAAGTAAGGAGGAGCCTAGATGCCGTTCGATCCAGCAGCATTCCGCAGCCTCTTCCCTTCGCTCGACCTGCAGGTGAATGGACGCCCGGCCGCCTTCTTCGACGGGCCCGGCGGCAGCCAGGTGCCGCTCGCGGTGATCGACGCGCAGCGCGACTACTACCTGACGGCGAACGCCAACACCCACGGCCAGTTCGCGACGAGCCGCGCCGCGGACGAAACGGTGGAGAGGGCGCGCGCGACCTCCGCCGCGTTCCTAGGCGCGGAGGGACCGAAGACCATCTCCTTCGGCCAGAACATGACCACCCTCAACTTCGCGCTCGCGCGCGCGATCGGCCGCACCCTCGAGCCCGGAGACGAGGTGGTCGTCACCGACCTCGACCACGACGCGAACGTCGCCCCGTGGCGGAGCCTCGAGGAGCGCGGCATCGTGGTGCGCTCGTGCCCAGTGCGCCTGCAGGACTGCACGCTCGACATGGAAGCCATGCACGATCTGATCGGCGAAAAGACCCGCCACGTCGCCATCGGCTACGCCTCGAACGCGGTCGGCACGGTGAACGACGTGCCCGCCGTCATCGGCTGGGCGCACGCTGCGGGCGCCACCGTCTCGGTGGACGCGGTGCACTTCGCGCCGCACGCGCTGTTGGACGTCACGAGCCTGGGGTGCGACTTCCTGCTCTGTTCCGCCTACAAGTTCTTCGGCCCGCACATCGGTCTCCTGTACAGCCGTCCCGGCGCGCTCGACGAACTGCCGACAGACCGCGTGCGCCCCCAGGACCCGACGCCGCCGGCGCGCATCGAGACCGGCACCTTGAACCACGCGGCGCTTGCGGGCGTCACGGCCGCGATCGAGACGATCGCGGCGCAGGGCGAGGGCGACTCCCTGCGCCAGCGCATCTCTGCCGCCTTCGCGGCGATCTACCCCTATGAGCACGGCCTCGCGCGCCGCTTGTGGCAGGGCCTCGGGGAGATCCCCGTCGCGACGCGCTACGG
>JAJYTV010000137.1 GCA_021792885.1 Bacillota bacterium | reverse complement strand
TTCTTACACCCCGGCAGCACCCACCGTGCCCCGAACAGGGAAGCCCCCGGCAACAGGCGGAACCCGCTTTGCGCGCAGCCCCGGGATCCTGCACCACGCCGACTGATTGCGCCAGAACCGAAAGACTGCGGGTCTCTCGGTTCTGGCGCTGTGTTTCCATGGATTCTCGCTTGCGCGGGCGCCGATCCAGGAAGGAGTCACTGCTCGAGAGATCGAATACGCCGCATATGGTGGAACGGTGTTCCGGTGAGCGGAACAACAACCTCCTGGCTTGGGGGTGGGGCAGGTCAAACCGCTTGAGGGGATCAAGGTGCTGGACGTCGCGACGCTGTTCGCCGGACCGTTCCTGGCGACGGTCCTCGCCGACTTCGGCGCCGACGTCATCAAGATCGAGCATCCGAAGGGCGACCCGGCACGCGGCCACGGCCAGCAGAAGGACGGCGTGCCGCTGTGGTGGAAGATGCTCGGCCGCAACAAGCGGGCGATCACGCTCTACCTCGGAGATCCGAAGGGCCAGGAACTCTTCCTTCGGCTCGCGCGCGAGGCGGACGTCGTCATCGAGAACTTCCGGCCCGGCACGCTCGAACGCTGGAACCTTGGCTGGGAGCGCCTGCACGCGGAGAACCCGCGGCTCATCCTGGCGCGCGTGACCGGGTTCGGGCAGTTCGGCCCCTACGCCCAGCGCGCAGGCTTCGGGACGATCGCCGAGTGCATGAGCGGATTCGCGGCCATCACCGGTGAGCCCGACGGTCCGCCGACCCTGCCGCCGTTCGGCCTTGCCGACGGCATCACCGCGCTCGCGGGCGCGAGCGCGGTGGCGTTCGCGCTCTATCACCGCGACGCGCACGGCGCTGGGGGACAGCAGATCGACCTTGCGATCATCGAGCCGATCCTCTCCATCCTCGGCCCGCAGCCGACGGTCTACGACCAGCTCGGCGTCGTGCAGCAGCGCAGCGGCAACCGCTCGGTGAACAACGCGCCGCGCAACACGTATCGCACCCGCGACGGCCGCTGGGTCGCCGTCTCGACGAGCGCGCAGAGCATCGCGGAGCGCGTGCTCCGGCTGGTCGGACACCCGGAGGTCATCCCCGAACCGTGGTTCCAGTCCGGCAAGGGCCGCGCGGAGCACGTGGAAGTGCTGGACGGGTGGGTTTCCGCGTGGATCGGCGAGCGCGACCTCCAGGACGTGATGGCGGCGTTCGAGGCGGCCGGAGCCGCCGCAACCCCGATCTACGACGTCTCCGACGTGATGGCGGATCCGCAGTACGCGGCGCTCGGGTCGATCACGACGGTCGAGGACGAGGAGCTCGGACCCGTGCGCATGCAGAACGTGCTCTTCCGCATGACGGAGACCCCGGGCGAGATCCGCCACACGGGCCGCAGGCTCGGGGCCGACAACGAGGACGTCTACCTCGGCCTCCTCGGGATGAGCCGCGAGGAGTACGACGCGCTGCGTGAGCGCCATGTCATCTGAGGCGCGCGCGCCCGCGCGCAGCTACCTCTTCGCGCCCGGAAGCAGCGAGAAGCTCCTGGAGCGGGTCTTCGAAGCCGGGTCCGATGCCGTCGTCCTGGACCTCGAGGACGCGGTTCCGGAGGGAGAGAAGGACCTCGCGCGCCGGCTGGTCGCGGAGCGCGTCGCGGGCCGAGGCGGCCTGCGGGGTCCCGAGGTGCACGTGAGGGTGAACGCGCCGGACTCCCCGCGGGCGCGGGAGGACATCGCGGCCGCCGTCCAGCCGGGACTCGACGCCGTCCGCCTCCCGAAGGCGGAGGAGCCCGCTTTGGTGCAGGCAGTGTCGCGCTGGATCGCGCAGGCGGAGGAGCGGCAGGGGCTTGCCGCAGGCAGCGTGCGCCTGGATCTGACGATCGAGACGGCGCGCGGCATCGCGCGCGCCAGGGAGCTCGCCGCGTGCGACCCGCGCGTCGGGCGGCTCGTCTTCGGCCAGGCGGACTTCCTCGCGGACGTCGGCGCGGAGGCGGGGCCGGAGGGCCTCGAGACGCTCTACGCCCGCTCTGAGGTCGTGATCGCCGCGCGGACGGCGGGGCTCCTCGCCCCGCTCGAGGGGGCGTACGCGCGCCTTAGGGACCAGGAGGGGCTGCGCCGGGCTGCGCAGGCTGCGCGGCGGCTCGGATTCGGCGGCATGTCCGCCATCCACCCGGAGCAGATCCCGGTCATCCACGAAGTCTTCACCCCGACCGCGGCGGAGGCGGAGCGCGCGCAGGAGCTTTTGCGGGCCTACGAGGAGGCGATCGCCGCGGGCTCCGGGGCGGCGCGGCTCCAGGACGGGCGGTTCGTCGACCGCCCGATCGCGGAGCGGGCCCGCCGCACCGTACTTCTCTTTGCGCGGGAGAAAGGGGAGAGAGCATGACGACGACCAAGGAGCGGCTTCGCCTCCTGGAGGGCGCGCGGGTCTACGACCTCGGCCAGCCGATGGAGAACGGCATGCCGCAGTCGCCGAACCATCCGGCGTTCCGCCTCGCGCTGACGCGCCGCCACGGCGACATGGTGCGGGCGGACGGAAGCTCCGCCGCGGCCGAGATCATCGTGACAGGCGGGCACGTCGGGACGCACATCGACGCGCTCGCGCACGTGTCGTTCCAGGGGCAGCTGCACGGCGGCATCGACGCGGCGCAGGCGCAGACCGGCGGGCGCTTTGGGCAGCTCGGGGTCGACACGATCGCCCCGATCGCCTGCCGGGGGGTTCTCCTCGACGTCGCCGCCACCAAGGGCCGGGACGTCCTCGACCCGGGCTACGCGGTTACGGCGGCGGACCTCGACGCGGCGGCGCGCCGCGCTGGCGTCCGCCTCCAGCCCGGGGACGCCGTCCTCGTGCGCACGGGCTGGGGGAGCCTCTTCGGCGACCGCGCGGCGTTCGTCGGCCACGACGCGGGGGTCCCGGGGCCGAACGAGGAGGCCGCCCGCTGGCTCGTTTCGGGCGGCGCAGAGATCGTCGGCAGCGACACGATCGCCTTCGAGGAGATCCCGCCGGGCGCGGGGCACAGCCTCCTTCCGGTGCACCGCTTCCTCCTCTTCGAGCGCGGCGTGCACATCGTCGAGACGCTGAACCTCGAGGAGCTGGGGCGCGCGGGCGTCTCGGAGTTCCTGTTCTTCGCAAGTCCCCTGCGGATCGTCGGAGGCACCGGCTCGCCGATCCGCCCGGTGGCGATCGTATGACAGCCGCGGAGCGCATCGCGGCGTTCGCGGCGGACCTGCGCTACGAGGACCTGCCGCAGGAGGTCGCGCAGAGCGTCAAGCAGCGCGTCCTCGACACGCTCGGGGTCGTCCTGGCGGGCTCCGCCTTCGCGCCGGCCCGCATCCTAGCGGGTGTCCTCCGCGAGCAGGGAGGGAAGCCGGAAGCCGTCCCCCTCTCAGGGCGCGATCCCCTTCCGGCCGCCCAGGCGGCCTTCCTCTCCGGCACGCTCGCGCACTCCGTGGAGTTCGACGACACGCACCTCCCCTCGATCGTCCACCCGAGCGCCTTCGTCGTGCCCGCCGCCCTGACGGCGGCGCAGGTCCTGGACGCGGGCGGACGCGATGTGATCGCCGCGGCGGCGGCCGGCTACGAGGCCCTCGTGCGGATCGCGATGGCCGCCTACGACGAGGAGCTCGGCAACTCCATCTTCTTCGAGCGCGGCCTGCACGGCGCCTCGATCTGCGGGGCGCTGGCGTCGGCCGTGACGGCGGCGAAACTGCTCGGCGCTGACGCCGAGCGGACGATGCACGCCCTGGGCATCGCCGCCAGCTTCGGCTCCGGCATCCTCGAGGCGAACCGCACGGGCGGCACGGTGAAGCAGATCCAGGCGGGCTGGGCGTGCCACGCGGGCGTCTACGCGGCGAAGCTCGCGATCGCCGGCATCACCGCGCCCGCGACGGTGCTCGAGGGGCGCTTCGGCTTCTTCCAGGCGCTCCTCGGGGAGGAGTGCGACATCCTCGGCGCGATCGCGGACCTCGGCGAGCGCTGGGAGACGCCGGGGATCGTCTTCAAGCCGTACCCCACGAACCACTTCACCCACACCGGCATCGACGCGGCGATCGCGCTCCGCGGGCGCCTCGGGGGCCCCGTCGAGCCCGCGCAGGTGGAGGCTTTGGAACTCCTCGTGGCCACCTCGACGGTGCGGACGATCGGGCAGCCGCGCGAGGCGAAGACGCGGCCGCAGAGCGGCTACCACGCGCGCTTCAGCGGACCCTACACGGTCGCGATGGCCCTGCGTGGCGGCGGCGGCCTCGGCCTCGCGCTCGAGGACTTCCACGACGGGATCGCCGCGGACGAGACGCTGCGGGCCCTCGCCGACAAGGTAGAGGTACGCGGGGACGAGCGCTGCGACCGGATCTTCCCGCACCACTTCCCGGCGATCCTGCGCCTGCGCCTCGCAAGCGGCCAGGTGCTGGAGGAGGCGGTGCTGGAGAACCGCGGCAGCCGCGCGCGGCCGCTCTCCTTCGGGGAGATCCGCACGAAGTTCCTCTCGAACGCGGCTCCCGTGCTCGGGGAGGCAAGGGCTGAGGAGGTCGCGGGCCTCTGCGCGCACCTCGAGGACCTGGGCAGCATCGACCCGCTCGTCCGGTCATGGGCCAGAGACTGATGGAGATGCGCAAGAGGGGGGATGGGAGCCGGCGAGCGGCAGGACTCCAGGATCGGGAGATCGGCAACTGAGGAGGAGGATGCGACTTGGCGCGCTATGACACCGTAGTGCTCGGCGGACTCGTGGTTCTGCCGGGGCGCGGACCGACCGTCTGCGACCTCGGGATCAAGAACGGCAGGATCGCGGCGATCGCGCAGGGTCTCACGACCCAGGACGGGGAGGAGGCGATCGACGCGCGGGGACTCGCCGTCTTCCCGGGCGGCGTCGACGGCCACTTCCACATCGGCATCTACCGCCCGATGGAGGTCGACGCGCGCTCGGAGACGGAGTCCTCGCTCGTGGGCGGGGCGACGACCGTCCTCAGCTACTTCCGCACGGGCCACCACTACCTCAACAAGACGGGCGCCTACCGCGACATTCTGCCGGAGGTCCTGCAGGCGACGGACGGCAACGCCTACACGGACTACGGCTACCACCTCGCCCCGATGAACCCCGGCCACATCGGCGAGATCGACTGGCTCGTCGGCGAGGCGGGGATCACCTCCTTCAAGTACTACATGTTCTACAAGGGCTTGAACCTCGCCGCCGACTCCACGGACGCGGCGGGCTACACCATGTCCGACACCTACGACCTCGGCCACCTCTACGCGATGATGGAGGAGATCACCAGGGCCGACGCGCGCCATGGCGGCAAGGGCCGGGTCTCGCTGAGCATCCACTGCGAGAACCCCGAGCTGATCAAGCTCTTCATCGAGCGCGTGAAGCGCGAGGGCAGGAACGACCTCAAAGCCTACTCCGATGCCCGCCCGCCGCTCACCGAGCGCCTCTCGATCCACGAGGCCGGCGTACTGGCGGATGCCGCCAAGACGCGGGTGAACCTCCTGCACCTCTCGAGCGCCGACGCGCTGCAGGCGGCGGTGGAGATCGAGCGGCTCTACCCGCAGCTCGACGTGCGCCGCGAGACGACGCTCCACCACCTGTGCCTCACCTACGACATGCTCGACGGCCATGGACTCGGCGGGAAGGTGAATCCGCCGATCCGCGAGCAGCAGGACGTCGACGCGCTCTGGAAGGGCGTCATGGAGGGCACGATCGACTGGGTGGCGAGCGACCACGCCTGCTGCCTCGAGGAGGAGAAGGGCGACGATCTCTGGCCGGCGCTCCCTGGC
>JAJYTV010000136.1 GCA_021792885.1 Bacillota bacterium | reverse complement strand
GCCGCGAACTCCGTCGGTGCCGAAGAGGCGCAACAGCGATTCCTCCCAAAGCGTTCTTCGTTACTGCGACGAACCCGTCGTGCTGAGCCTGACCTTGACCTGGTCCGGCACGACGGCCACCACCTGTGTGCCCGCCACCGGGGTCGAGACCCGGAGCGTCACCCGGTAGAACCCCGGCACAGCATAGGGTACGCTTGCAGACACGCGAATGGCGCCCGGCTGCAACGCGTTGATGATCTGCTGCGGTCCTCGCACCTGCACCGAGACGGTCGCCGGCGATATCTGCACGTGCAGCTTCCCCGTGTTCGTGACCGTCACCGGAAGCCCCGTCAGCGTACGCGGCACCGTCGGGTTGACCTGCGCCCAGATCCCGATCGCGAGCAGCAGCGAGAGAACGCGCAGCACCCAGTCGTTCGCGAGCCAGCGATCGATCATGCGCTATGCCCTCCTCTTGCTTAGAAGCGGCTTGCGCTCCGGCGGCCGCAGCGAGGTCTCGAGGAGCCGCCGCAGCGAGGCGTCGTCCAGGTGGCGGATCAGGCGGCCGCCCTCGGCGAGCGACACGGCGCCAGTCTCCTCGGAGACGACGACGGCAATCGCATCGGTCTGCTCGCTGACGCCGATCGCCGCGTGGTGCCGCGTCCCGAGCTCCGAGGCCGGCCCGACCGTGTCCGCGAGCGGCAGAAAGCAGGCTGCGGCGACGATGCGGTCGCCGCGCACCACGGCGGCTCCGTCGTGCAGAGGAGTGCGCGGCGTAAAGATGTTTGCGATCATTTCCCAACTGACGCGCGCGTCGATCGGGACGCCCGTCTCGACCAGGTCCTTGAGGCCCGTCTCGCGCTCCATGACGATCAGCGCGCCGACGTGGTCGTTCGAGAGCACGCGCGTCGCCTTCACGACCTGATTCAGGAGTTCCTCGAAGGACTCGGCCGTCAGATCGTGCCAGAAGCCGTGGCCGCCGAAGATGCGCGAGCGCCCGAGCTGCTCGAGGACGCGCCGCAGTTCCGGCTGCAGCACGACCGGCACCGCGACGAGCAGCGCGAGCTCCGCCGTCTGCAGGAGGAAGTGCGTCGCGGAGAGGGAGAGGAGCCCCGCAAGCTGCGTCGCCACCACCACGAGCAGGATGCCCTTGACGAGCTGGATCGCGCGCGTGCCCCGCAAGAGGGTGAACGTGCGGTAGAACAGGTATGCGACGATCAGGATGTCGACCGCACTGCGCACGAGGTCGAAGACGCTCATGCCCTGCAATGCCAACAGCATGCTGCGCCCCCCTTGTCCCTCAGTCCACGATGCGGGCGAGCACCAGTTCGTGCATGGCGGGGATCCCTGCCGCGCCGCTGCGCGGCGGGCCGGAATACGGCCGCATGCCCTCGAGCGCAAACCCCTGCGTCTGCAGGAAGAAGAGCGCCAGCAGGTCCGCGTTCGTCGCCGACGCGACGAGGCGCCGACGGCTCGTCTCCTTCGCGACGCGCTGGGCTTCCGCCACGAGCGCGGCCCCGGTGCTCTCCTCGCACAGCGCGGGGAAGAGGCCGAAGCCAAGCAGCACGAGATCCTCCTCGTGCAGCGCGAGCGGCATGGCCACGATCGGCTCGCGCCCGTCGAGCGCCAAGAGGTAGGGCAGGCGGTCCAGGCGGAACTCGATGCCCAGCGCCGGCTGCGCAAGGGACTGCTCGAGCTCCGAAAAGCGCTCCTTGGCCCGCGCCGGGTGGCGCTCGACGCGCACCTCGCGCACGCCCTTCGGGCGCTCTACGGGCCCGATCCACTCCACATTCGCGCTCATCCGCGATCGGCCCCCGCACCGAGTGCGAAGTACGCGAGCGACTGGAGTTCCGTCGTGAGATCGACGTTCTGTACGCTGACCTGGCGCCGCTCCAGCTTGGTCGGCGCGAAGTTCAGCACAGCCGTCACCTCCGCGGCGCAGAGCTTTTCGAACACGTCCCGGGCGTTCTCCTCCGGCACGGCGATCACCCCGATGCGGATCCCCTGCGCCCGCAGCGTCGGCACGAGCTCGTCCATCGGCTGCACCCGAAGGCCCGAGATCGAGGTGTGGATCTTCTGCGGGTCGGCGTCGAACACCGCGGCGATGTAGGTGTCGCGGCTGCCCAGGCTCGCGTAACGGATCAGCGCGGTGCCGAGGTTGCCCGCGCCCACGAGCGCGACCGGCACGGCGCCCGTGAGGCCGAGGATCCGCCGCAGGTGCTGGCTCAGCTGCGCGACGTCGTACCCGAGTCCGCGCGTGCCGAAGGCGCCGAAGTAGGCGAGGTCCTTGCGGATCTGCTCGGAGGAGTAGCCCGAGCGTGTCGCGAGCTCCGCCGAGGAGGTCACTTCGACGCCTTCGGATGCGAGATCCTCCAGCACCCGCAGGTACAGAGGCAGCCGTCGCACGGCGACGGCTGGGATGCGGCGCTGCGGCTTCAAAGCTGACGCTCCAGGACGAAGTCCGCCATCGTCAGGAGCGACGCCTTGGCGGGTACGTCGATCAGCGGGCGGATGCTGCGTTTCGCCGTGTCGATGAAGCGATGGGCGAGTTCCTCCGCGTAGGAGAAGCTGCCTGACTGACCGAGGATCTCGCGCACGGTGCTTACAGACTCCCCGCTCACGTCGGCGCTCTCCGCGATCTCGCGCAGCTCCGCGCTGCGCTGCGACTGGCGCAGGCCGTGGATGACCGGGAGCGTGATGACGTGCGCGCGCAGGTCCGACCCGATCGCCTTGCCGAGCGTCTGCGTCTCGGCGGTCAGGTCCAGGAGGTCGTCGATGATCTGGAAGCCCATGCCCATCGCATACCCGTAGTCATAAAGGGCCTGCTGCACATCGCCGGGCGCGCCGCTCGCCGCCGCGCCGACGCGGCAGCTCTCGGCGATGAAGACAGCCGTCTTCTGGGCGATGCGGTCCAGGTACTGGTCCTCGTTCGGCAGCACGTTCTCACGGGACTGCACGTTCTGTGCGATCTCCCCGCTGCACATGCGGTACACGACGTCCGCCATGATTCCGACGACCCGGCCGACCGGCACCTCCGAGAGCAGCGAGAACGCCTTCGCGAAGAGGTAGTCTCCCGTCAGGACGGCCGTGTGCTCTCCCCAGAGCGCGTGCACCGTCGGCTTTCCGCGGCGCAACTCCGCGCGGTCGATCACGTCGTCGTGGGCCAGGGTCGCCATGTGGATCAGTTCTGCTGCGGCCGCGACGGGTCGTACATTCTCGAACGCATAATTGCCAAACTTCGCACCGAACAGCACGAGCGCGGGACGGAGCCGCTTGCCTCCCGCGCGCAGAAGGTGCAGCGCCACGTCTCGAACCGCCTGCGGTCCCTCGTCGAGGATCTGGGCCAAGTACTCCTCGACTTCGGAGAGGTCGGCCGCGATGTCCGCGAACACCGACCGAAGATCCAAGTGACCACCGCCTTGCACGTCGTAAACCAGCGTCATTGTAGCACAAGTTCACAAATTGCAGACCCTTGCGAACACATCCATTCCACTCGCCCAAACCGCCTAGCGGGAGAGGCGCACAGACCAGCGCTGCGGCGCGTAGAGAGCCGTGGCGGGGTTCGCCGTAAACCCTTGGAAGCGGCGCGACAGCGCGTCGACGGTCTGCGGGAAGTAGAGGAAGAGCTCGGGCGGGTCGACCTGCATCGCCTGCTGGGCCTGCACGAAGGCAAGTGCCCTCGCCTGCAGCGTCACGGCGGAGCGCTCCGCCCGCAGGGCGGCGTCGACCTGCGGGTTTTGGTAGCCGCCGGGATTCATCCCCGTGCTGTTGACCGCTGCGGAGCCGAAGTAGGGCGTGAGATCAGGATCGGCGGAAAGCCCGCGCACTGCGAAAGCCGCCTGGAAGTTGCCTGCGACGTAGTTCTGGGCGTACTGCGCGAAGGGCTCGTAGGCGACGTGGAGATCGATGCCGATCGCCGTCAGGTCTCGGGCGAGAAGGCCGATCGCCACGGTCCTGTCCTGCGCGCCCGAAGGTGCGAGGATCGTCAGGCGCAAGGGGGCGCCCTGGGCGTTCACGAGATAGGCGCCGCTTCTGTGCCAGCCTGCCGCGGCCAAGAGCGCCACCGCCTTCGAAGGATCGTACCCTCTCGGCGAGAGGGACTTGTCCCATGCCCACGAGGCCGGAGGCACGGGGCCGTTCGCAACCGCGCCGTCGCCATAGAGCGCGGCCTGCACGATCTGCGCCCTGTTCACCGCGAAGTAGAGCGCCCTGCGCAGCGCAGGGTCGCTGAATGGCGGCTGCGCGACGTTCCAGACGATCCCGGCAAAGGCGAGCGCGAAGCTGCGCACGAGCTGTACGCCTGGCCAGGTCGCAACGGCCGACGCGTCGATTGGCGGCACCGGGGCGAAGTCGAGCTTGCCACGGCGCAGGAGGAGGAGGGCGGCGCTCGGGCTGCGCTCGACCGTGAGGGTAAGGGTCGAGAGGTGCGGCGCGCCGAGGAAGTAGTCCTTGTTCGCCGTCAGCACGTAGCTCCCATCGGCACTGGAGGCGAGGCGGAAGGGGCCCGAACCGACGGCCCGCGCGCCGAGGGCCGGCGCCGAAAGCAGCGCCTTGCCCGGCGCGTAGCGCGCGAGGAGGTGTGCCGGCAGAACCGGCAGCGTCGCCGCCTCGAGCAGGAAGGGCGCGTCCGGGCGCACAAGGCGCACCTGCACCGCGTGCGGGCCCACTGCCGCAACCGACCGCACGTCCGCGAACATCCCCTGCACGGCCGATCCGTTCAGGGGGTTGCGGTAGGCGGCGAAGCTGAACGCGACGTCCTGTGGCGTCACCGGCTGCCCGTCCTGCCATCTGGCCTTCGGGTTCAGCTGGAACGTGTAGGTCAGCCCGTCCGGCGAGACCGTCCAGCTGCGCGCGAGGTCCGCCTGCGGCACGAGCCGCGGCGAGACGCGAACGAGCCCGTCATAGAGGAGCTCGTCGACCTCTGTTCCGGAGGCGTCCTTGACCTGGAGCGGGTCGATCGTCGCTGGAGCGCCGATCAGGGCGATGCGCAGCGTGCCTCCCCGCCGAGGCACCGCCTGGTGCGAAGGTGCCCCGCACCCGCCGAGCAAGGCTCCGATCAAAGTCAGCGCAAGCAGTCCACAAAGCCGCCGGGTCGCCGCCTGGCGCAAATCCGTTCCTCCCTGGTAGCAGGCTACTGCTGGTCGATCTCTTGCCCGAGATGCTCCCTGCCGCTGCGCGCGATCTGCAGGATCCGCCGCAGCCGGTAGTGCACGCCGGCCTTCGTCAGGCCGAGCCGGCTGCCGAGCTCCTCGAGTGGCGCCTCCGGGTACTCGAGCCTCGCTTCCGCCGCCTCGCGCAGCTTTTGCGGCAGGCTATCGAGCCCCTCCCGCGCGGCGAAGTCGCGGATCAGGGCGCTCTGCGTCACTGCCGCGAGCACCGACTTCTCGACGTTCGCCGCCTCGGCGTTCACGAGCCGGTTCACCGCGCCGCGCACGCTGCGCATGCTGCGCTCGTCCTCCAGCGCGAGGCGCGCCTGCGCGGCGCCGAACAGGCTGAGCGCCTCGGCCACCTGGTCCGCCCCCTGCAGGTAGACGACCGTGTACTCCCGGCGGATGCGCCGCTGCGCGGCGATGCCGAAGCGGCGCAGGATGCGCATCGCCTCGCCGGCCACCTGCGGGCGCGCGACGCGCAGCTCGAGCATGTAGCCGGACTGCGGCGGGGTGAGCGCACCCGCGGCGAGGAAGATCCCCGCGAGGTAGCCGCGCCGCTCCGCCGCCCCCATCCGCTTGTGCGGCCGCACCGCGAACTCCTGCAGGCGCTGCGCCGCCCGGCCC
>JAJYTV010000135.1 GCA_021792885.1 Bacillota bacterium | reverse complement strand
TTCCGCGCGCTCTACATGGGCGCGGAGAACATGGCCGTGGCCGGCAGCATACAGCAGGTGCTCCAGCACCTGCTGGCGAGCCCAACGCACCTGGAGAACCTGCTGGATCCCGGCTTCACGCAGACGGGCATCGCCGTGGTCGTGCTCCCCGGCGCCAACAGCGTTCTCGTGGACCAGTTCTTCGCCGGGCCGAGCTACTAGCGGCGCCCGGTTGCTCAGAAGACGCCGCCCCCGGATGGGGCGGCGTCTTCACCGTTCGGCCGCCCCATCCATACGGTGTGGCGGGAGGCCGATCCCATGCTGCTTTCGCTCGCTATGATCGTACGCGACGAGGAAGAGATGCTTCCTGGATGCCTGGCGTCGGTCAAGGACGTCGTCGACGAGATGATCGTCGTCGACACCGGCTCCAAGGACAGCACGGTGGCGATCGCCAAATCCTACAACGCGCAGGTGATCGAGGTCGCCTGGCGCGGTGACTTCGCTGCCGCGAGAAACGTCGGGCTTTCCGCGGCGAGGGGAAGATGGATCCTCGTGATGGATGCCGACGAGCGCTTCGTCGGTAAGAGAAAGGTGCTCCTGCAGGCCCTCAACAAGCCGGGCGTCATCGCCTTCGACGTGCCGATCCACAACGAGATCGACGGCCGCGAGGACCTGCACAGCACGATCCGCCTCTTCCGCAACTTGGCCGGGGTCCGGTTCGAGCGCCGGCTGCACGAGCAGGTGATACCGAGCCTCGTCCGCGTGCGTCCGGACGGCCGCATTGAACCTGCCCCGTTCCACCTGCGCCATCTCGGCTATTCATCCGTGGAGGTGGTGCGCAAGGGCAAGCGGGAGCGCAATATCGTGCTCGCAAAGGCGGAGGCAGAAGCGCATCCGGACGAGCCCTTCACCATCTATAACCTGGGAGTGGAGTACCTGGCCTCCGGACAGCTCGACGCCGGCCTCGCCGAGTTCCGAAGGGCCCGCGCCCTGGTCCCGTATCCCCACCCATCCCATGGTAGATTCTACAAGTTGGAAGCCCAGGTGCTGAGTCGCCAGGGAAACCTGGACGAGGCCCTCGAAGTCGTCGAACTGTTCTTGTCGAAGTGGCCTGACTACACGGATCTCCACTATACGAAGGGCGCAATCTTCCAGCAGCGCGGGGACTGGCAGGAGGCCGAGCGGGAATTCCGGCAGTGCCTGCGGCTCGGTCCCGCACCGACCCCGCCCTACAATGGCGTCGACCCGATGTACGGCGGTTTGGACGCGGAATACGCCCTCGGCGGGGTGCTTGCCATGCAGGGGCGCTTCCGGGAGGCGATGCGCCATCTCCGCGGGGTGGTGAAGAAGCGTCCGGGAGATATGCCCGCCGTGCGGTTGCTCGTCGAATGCGCGATCGCTGCGGGTGAAGATCTTGACGGGTTGTGGAGGACCCCGCCGCCGGGTCCGGCGGAGGTTGGATCCGCGCTGTTCCGCCTCGGACACTACGGGCTGGCACTGCGCGCCTTCGAAGAGGCGGAACTGCTCCGTGCGGACCTCCCGGTGGACCATTTCCTCGTCAAGGCGCTGGCCTACCTGCGGCTTCAGGACGCACGCTCCGCGGAGCGGCAGATCAAGGCCGCCGGGCCAGGGGTATGGGCTTCCAAACGCGCCTATGTCATCGACCTCATCGAATGGAAGCTGGGCAGAAAGACGCTGGACGAACTGGAGGCCTCGTACCCCGAGAACCATCCGCTCTGGCGAGACGTACCGGTGACGGCGGCCCTCGGGGAGAAGACACAGGGCGACGCCCTATAGGGTCGAGCGCCTCCTTCGGTGGTCTGCGGAACCACCCTCCCCCCGCATCATCGCTCCGCCTGGAAGTTACGCTCCCTCAGGAGAAGACGCACCCGGGTCACTGACGAGCCGTAGAGCATTGCATGCTCTAAGACCGTTTGTGCGTCTACAGTGCTGCCATCCACGTACGGATGCCGTAGCAGGGATTGGCGTCCAAGGGGCCAATCCCCTGGCCAGATGGACAGGGGGGAACGCCATGATCCCACAGGACAGTCCCTACCTCGGCTGGCCCGGCAAGCGAAGGTTGAGCGTCTGGAACCAACTCTCGCTGACGTTCTACTGGTTCCCGAACAACGTCCTCTGGACGGGTCTTCTGCTGATCGTGATGCCCGCGAAGGTCATCTCCCTCGTCGGCAGCGCGGCCTCGACCGCGCACCTCTCGGCGGCACAGGCGATCGGCGACGTGATGGCCGTGCTGGCCGCCCCGATCTTCGGCGCCGTCTCCGACCGCTGGCGCACAAGGCTTGGCGGGCGGCGCCCCCAGATGGCCGTGGGGGTGGTCGGCAACATTCTCTTCTTCCTCCTGATGGGCTTCGCGCCGAACTTCACGGTGTTCGTCATCGGCTTCGTCGGCGTGCAGTTCTTCAACAACGTCACGGGTTCCGCCTACGCCGGACTCATCCCCGACCTCGTCCCCCCGGAGCAGCGCGGCATCGCCTCGGGATTCATGGGCATCTGGAACAATGCGGCCGTGCTCGTCGGCGCGCTGCTCGCGCTGGTGCTCGCCGGCATGGGCTACTGGTACGCGACGGCCGTCCTGCTGCTCCTCGGCGTGGCGGTGACGTTCCTCTTCGTGCGCGAACCGAAGCCGCCCAGCGCCGAACCGTTCCGCCTCGGCGCGTTCCTGCGCAGCTTCCTGATCGGGGGGCGAGAGTACCGGGACTTCTGGTGGGTCTTCGCCACCCGCTTCCTCGTGATGATGGGTCTCTACGTGCTGGAGTACTTCCTTAGCTACTACCTGCGCTTCGTGCTGGGGATCAAGAACCCGAACCAGGACATCTTCCTCATCCTCGCGCTGCTGACGGTGACAGCACTGATGTCCGTACTGACGGCGGGCTACATCTCGGACCGGCTGGGACGGCGCAGGATCCTCGTGACGGTGGCCGGCATCCTGATGGGTGCCTGTTCTCTGCTCTTCGTCTTCATGCACAGCCTCACGGGCATCTTCGTCGCGGCCCTGCTGTTCGGCTTCGGCTACGGAACCTACCTCTCGACCGACTACGCCCTCGTGGTGGACACCCTGCCGGGCAAGACGGCGGCGAAGGACATGGGCATCTGGGGGCTCTCGACGACCGTGCCGCAGATCCTCTCGGCTGGGCTCGGCCTCGCCATGGCCTCCCTCGTCATCCCGCATTTCGGCTACAGCGCCGGCTACCGCCTGATGTTCGCAGTGACGTTCGTCCTCTTCCTGCTCGGCTCGATCCTCGTCTGGCAGGTGAAGAAGGTCCCCTGACGCCTCCTCGGGGACGCAGTCCTGCCAGCATCTTCCCAGGCATCCAAGAGGGAAGCGGACACAGCGGATCGAATGGGCAAAGCGAGAGCTGTCCCAAGGAGGCCGTATCGCTTGCGTTTGCATCGCAGTCTTCCGCTCGCCGCCGCCGCCGCGCTGCTCCTCGCCGGCTGCGGGTCGCCGGGCGGCCCCAGCGCCGCGGAGAACACCGCTCTCCAGGCGATCCCCCACGCGCAGAGCGTGCTTTCCTACCCGATCGCCGCGAACGCCGTCGCCGACTGCCTGCCCGCGTCCGAAACGAAGGGTCTGGGCGCGCCGCTCTATATCTTCGCCGTCTCCGTGCAGGGCACAAAGCAGCCAACCTGGGTGCTGGCCGGTCAGCAGGCGGCGCACGCGCTGCACGTCTACAAAGACATCGCGCAGCTCGCGGCCCATGCCAGAACATTCCCACTCGGTGCAGGCGGCGCCGCACTGCGCGCGCTCGCCGCAGGAAGCCTCGGCAAGCTCCCGCTGCAAGTCGTCGGCGTGCGCGCGCGCACGATGACCGGCGCACAGCTGGGCAAGTTAGGCGTCAAGCTGCCGGGAAAGGACTACACTGTCGTCTCCGTGCTCAGCCTGCCCGCAGGCCTGCACGGATCGCAGCCCTCCGTGGCCAACTTCGTCGAGTCGGGCGGAAAGCTGCTGACGGAATACGGCACGAGCCACTGACAGCGACCGGGCGGCCCAGCCAAGATGGCTGGGCTGCTTGGCTTTCCCGGGATGGGCCGCACGCGCACGCGGCAGTCTATTTTCGAGCGACCCATGTTGCACCGCCGCCACCATATACCTATACTAGTATCTGAGTGGCGGCGGGCTACCCGCTGACCCTGTCGCAGTGACACTTTGGGTGCATCGCATGCGCGCTGCACCGGACATGGAAGGTGAGGCGCGTTGCCGATTCTGCCCAAGAACGTTTCGGATCAGGTACGGGAGATGTTCACAGGCCTCAAGGACCCCGTGGAGCTCGTGCTCGTCGACGACGGCAGCGACTCCGAGTTGCACACGCTGCTCGACGAAGTGCAGGCGCTGAGCGACTCCGTGCGCTACCGCAGGGCGTCCGCCAGCCAGGCGAGCGAGTTCGGGCTGGACCAGGATCTGCTGCCTGCGATCGCACTGGGCGGCCCGCACGGGTACTCCCGCGCGCGTTTCGTCGGTGCGCCGGCCGGCCACGAGTTCGGCGTCCTGATCCAGGACATCCTGGACGTCTCCCAGGAGCGCATCGAGCTCTCGGAGGCGACCAAGCGCTATCTCGAGGGCCTGACGGAGGACGTGCACCTGCAGGTGTTCACGACCCCCACCTGACCGTACTGCCCCCGGGCGGTACGCCTGGCACACCAGATGGCGATGTACAGCCCGCACGTCGTTGCGGACATGGTCGACGCCAACGAGTTCATGGACCTGACGCGCAAGCACCGCGTACGCGGCGTTCCGAAGACGGTGATCAACGACGGCGCAAACTCCGTCGAGGGTGCGGTGCCCGAAGAGTACCTGCTGAACGCGATCAAGGCGGTCGTGCAGGGCGACTGAGGCGAGCAAGCGCAAGGCCCCGCCGGTCTACCCGGCGGGGCCTTGCGCTTGCTCGCTTAGAGCCTCGGGCGCGTGTTGATGTGGAACGGGACGTACAGCGAGCAGCGCTGCGTGATGCCAGTCCAGAGCATGGCGATGGCGAGGATCGCGAAGACGATGACGCCGATCGTGCCGCCGACGCCAAGGATGGCGAGGACGGCGAACACGATCCCCAGCAGGATGCGGATCCAGCGATCTGCGGTACCGACGTTCCGCTGCATAAGAGTCCCCCCCGGTTGACGTGTTCTCATTATACCTACATAGGTATGCTGGGCTAGTGTCCAAGTGACCGGTTTGCGAAGGAACCGCCTCGCGGGCAGCGAAAGCCGTCTTCACATCAGGAAGTGAAAGCGCAGCCGGCAAGGAGGTGGACCGCCGGAACTGGAGCACCGTGTCCAAGCGCCTGCCAAGAAGGAGGCTGTGGCCCTTGTCCATTTGGAAGGCCGAGACGCACTCCGTCGAACCGATTCCTCTCGCCGAGCGGCACGGAAAGCCGAGGGATCTTTTCACCCTCTGGTTCTCCGCGAACATGCAGGTCACCACGATCGCGCTCGGCGCCGTCTACGTCTTCATCGGGCTCCCGCTCGTCTGGTCGATCATCGCCATCATCCTCGGAAACCTGATCGGTGCCGTGTTCATGGCCTACCACAGCGCCCAGGGGCCGATCATCGGCGTGCCGCAGATGATTCAGTCGCGCGCCCAGTTCGGCTTCTACGGCGCCCTCCTTCCCCTCGTGCTGGTCGTCATCATGTATCTCGGATTCTTCGCCCTCAGTTCGGTACTCGGCGGGCAGTCGCTCTCGAGCCTCGTCGGGGCGAACGGGAGCAGCGGATCCGTGACGGTGGGCATCATCGTGCGGGCGGGGGTCACCGCGCTAATGGCCGTCTTCGGCTA
>JAJYTV010000134.1 GCA_021792885.1 Bacillota bacterium | reverse complement strand
CTCGTGCGGCATGTTGATCGTCTTCGAGATGCCACCCGAGAGGAACGGCTGCACCGCACCCATCATGCGGATGTGGCCGAGGTAGTGGATGTAGCGCTTGCCGATGCGGCCGCACTGGTTCGCGCAATCGAAGACGGCGAGGTCCTCGTCGCGCAGTGTTGGCGCGCCCTCCACCGTCTGCAGTCCGCAGGTGTAGTCGGACGCTCGCTGGATCTGCTCCGGTGTGAAGCCGAGGTGACGCAGAAGGTCGAAGCCGGGACGGCGGGTGTTCTCCGGGGTGATGCCGACGCGTCGCAGGGCGTCTTCCCCGACGACCCAGGGTGCCGCCGCGTAGCCGAGTTCGAGGACGCCGGGCAGCGCATCCTCGATGCGCTCGATGTCCTCGTCTGTCAGCCCTTTCTCGCGCAGCGAGTCGCGGTTGATGTGCGGCGCGTCCTTCAGCGTCATGCTGCCGACCGCATAGCGCAGCGTCTCCTCGATCTCCTTCGGCGAGTAGCCGAGGTGCTCGAGGGCGGGCTTCACGGACTGGTTCACGATCTTGAAGTAGCCGCCGCCCGCAAGCTTCTTGAACTTGACCAGCGCGAAGTCCGGCTCGACGCCGGTCGTGTCGCAGTCCATCAGGAGGCCGATCGTCCCGGTCGGGGCGAGCAGCGAGACCTGGGCGTTGCGGTAGCCGTTCTCCTCACCGAGGGCGAGGGCGCGGTCCCAGGCGTTGCGGGCAGCGTCCAGAAGCGCCGGCGGGCAGAACTCGGTGTCGATGCCCTGCGGCGCGATCTCCATCCCTTCGTACTCCGCTTCCGCCGCATCGTAGGCCGCGCGCCGGTGGTTGCGGATGACCCGCAGCATGTCGTTCCTGTTGGCAGCGAATCCGGCGAAGGGGCCGAGCTCGCGCGCCATCTCGGCGGAGGTCGCGTACGCCTCGCCCGTCATGATCGCGGTGATCGCCGCGGCGACCGCGCGCCCGCCGTCCGAGTCGTATGGCAGGCCCGAGACCATCAGGAGGGCACCGAGGTTCGCGTAGCCGAGGCCGAGCGTGCGGAAGTCGTAGCTGATCTGCGCGATCTCCGGGCTCGGGAACTGGCTCATCAGTACGGAGATCTCCAGCACAATCGTCCAGATGCGGACGGCGTGCGTGAACTCCGGAATCGACAGCGACGCGCTCTGAACGTCGAAGAACTTCATCAGGTTCAGCGACGCCAGGTTGCAGGCTGAGTTGTCCAAGAAGAGGTACTCGCTGCAGTTGTGGACCAGGATGCCCGAAGCGGCGAAGTGCTCGGTGACCGGTTCGGTGAGGTCGTAGACAGGCGCCTCCCCGATCGGCTCAAGGGATGCGAAACTGTCCGTGAATGCCCCGCCGAAGAGACCTGTCGTGCGCTCCTTGCAGGTGCCGACGCTCTCGTTGAGGATGCGCAGCTGCCTGGCCTTCTCGGAACCCGGCAAGAACCCGATCTTCTGCTCGAAGGTCAGCCGGGAAAGCCGCGAGATGCGCAAGCTGTGCATCTGCTGCACCGGGTAGCCCTTCATCCCGCCGCGTCCATCGGGGAGGGTTGCGTAGTCCCTGCCCGTGCGCCGGTTCCGGTAGATCTTCGACTTGATGCCGAAGCTGAGCAGAAGCAGCTGTACCTGCTCGAGGAGCGTGAGCGACGTCGAGTCGAGAGAGACGTGGTGGCCCTTGTCCTTGAAGTTCGAGACGGTGCCGTCCGCCGTGAAGAGCCCGCGCAGCATGGCCGCCAAGGAGGCTTCGTCGAGCGTGTGGACTGCATCCCGCAGCGCCTTGCCTTCGCTCCCTTCGCCGAGCGCCGCGTAGTGCTCCACCTCGGGGACGATCTCTAGCGCCGATGTGCCAAGACGGCTGGTCGTCTGGGTCGTGACCACGCCCTTGATGGGGTGCTTCGGCTTGCGCTGGTTCAGGTACTCGACGTAGGGAGTGAGGAGGTTCCCCTCGTCGCGCCCCATCGAGATGTAGAGCGTGCGCTGCCCCGGCGCTTGCGTGACACAGCCGTCGCCCACGGCGAGGCCGATCAGTTCGGCCATCTCGCGGTCGAGGTGCTCGCGCCCGAAGCCTGCACCCTGCAGTACGAGTTCGTCGCCGGCCTGCAACTGGCTCGCCGGGACGTCGCCCCGTCCGACAGTGAAGACGGGGTGGTCCGCGGTCACCTTGATCGAGTAGCCCGAACGCGTGCGCAGGCGGAACACCGGCTTGACGCCCGTCGGGAAGACGGACTTCGCCGTCGTCTCGCCACCGCCGACGCGCAGGAGGGGGTGCTCGCCCACCAGTTCCTCGATGCGGCGAAGTCCGTACGCGGTCGCGACCATGGTGTCCCCCGTCACGCACGGGTTGGACGCGTTGATGCGCCCGGACTGCGGGCTCGTGTGCCACTCGTTCGTCGTCGTGTCGTACTGGATGCCGGGGTCTGCGCAGGCCCACGCCGCCTGGGCGATCTTCTCCCAGAGGCCGCGCGCCTTCAGGGTCTTCTTCACCTCACCGCTCGTCCGCCAGGTGAGGTTCCAGTCCCGGTCCTCCGAAACGGCACGCAAAAAGTCGTTCGTCACCCGCACCGAGTTGTTGGAGTTCTGACCGGATACCGTGGCGTACGCATCCCCGTTGAAGTCGCTCGAGTAGCCGGCGGCGATCAGCGCCGCTACCTTGCGCTCCTCCTCGACCTTCCAGTCGATGAACTGCTCGATGTCCGGATGGTCGACGTTGACGACGACCATCTTTGCCGCGCGCCGGGTCGTCCCGCCGGACTTGATCGCCCCTGCGGCGCGGTCGCCGATGCGCAGGAAGGACATGAGGCCCGACGAGGTGCCGCCGCCCGAGAGCTTCTCGCCCTCGCCGCGGATGTTCGAGAAGTTCGTGCCGGTACCGGAGCCGTACTTGAAGATGCGGCTCTCGCGCATCCAGAGGTCCATGATCCCGCCCGTACCGACGAGGTCGTCGCGCACGGACTGGATGAAGCAGGCGGAGGTCTGCGGCCTCGAGTAGGCGTCCGAGGACTCCTTCAGCACGCCATCGTCCGGGTCGACGTAGAAATGCCCCTGGGCAGGCCCCGTGACGTCGTACGCCCAGTGCAGGCCCGTGTTGAACCACTGCGGCGAGTTCGGCGCCGCCATCTGGTGGAGCAGCATGTACACGAGTTCATCATAGAAGGCCTGTGCATCGGCGGCGGAGCGGAAGTAGCCATACCGCTCTCCCCATTCGCGCCACGTGCCGGCGAGCCGGTGGACGACCTGCCGGGCGCTCGTCTCGCCACCCAGGACCGGGTTGCCCTGCTCATCGAGGATCGCCTTGCCCTTGGCGTCGTACTGGGGAACGCCCGCCTTGCGGAAATACTTCGAAACCATGATGTCGGCAGCGACCTGAGACCAGTCCGCCGGAATCTCGGCGTCCTTCAGCTCGAAGATCACCTTGCCGTTCGGGTCGCTGATCCTCGACGTGCGCCTAGCCCACGCAACGGTCGCGTAGGGGTCTTCGTTCTCGCGCGTGAAGACGCGGTGGATAGTCAATCCCGTCTTCCGCACGTCGTGCTCGGTCTGCAACGCAGCGCCTCCTCCGCAAAGTCGCGAGGACGCTGCCTTGCGGCGCCCTCGGCGACGACGATGCCCGTCCTTCCTGTCACCACAATATATTGTGGTATCACAGAACATACGAACAACATCTTGTGCCATCACGTATTCGCCAGCGTAGCGAGGAGTCCTGCAACCGACACCATTCGTGCCAGTTAACTCCTACAAGACACGGTTGCGGTGCGCCGCAACGCGGCATGCGCTATGCTTCATTCGAGGAGGTGCGCGATCTGCGGCGGGTGCGCTGGCTGGCGACGTTCGTTCCGGTCACGGGGCTGATCCTGCTCGGCCTCTTCCGCCACCTCGTCATCGACACCTACGTGTCGCCACCGTACCGCTGGGTTGTCGAAACGGGCATCCTCGTCACGCTCGCCATCATCTTCTCCCTGATCGTCGTCAACGTCTTCGAGCGGCTGCAGAACGATCTCGCGAATCTGTACGCCGATGCGAAAGCGGGGCGGGACCGCCTGGCGGCGGTGCAGGCTGCCGGTGTGGCGCTCGCCTCTGACCTCGCCCTCGACCGGCTCCTGCAGCGGGTCGTGGACCTCTCGCGCGGCATCATCGGCGCGCGCTACGCAGCGCTCGGCGTGTTCGGCGAGGACGGGGAGACGCAGCAGTTCATCTACAGCTGGAACGAGCAAGAGCAGGCCCACTTCGGACCCCCGTTCGAACGGCCCGACGGTAGCTTTCTCGGCGTGCCCGTCACCTACCAGAGCCAGCCGATCGGCCACCTCTACCTGACCGACAAGGAGTCCGGGGACGCCTTCACGGAGTCCGACCGGGAGATGGCGGAGCTCTTTGCGGCGCACGCGGCGGTCGCGATCGCGAACGCGAGGCTCTATTCCCAGGTGCAGCGCCTCGCGGTGGTGGAAGAGCGTCAGCGGATCGGCATGGACCTGCACGACGGGACGATCCAGCAACTCTACGCCGTCGGCCTCACCCTCGAGTCGGTGATCGACATGCTCGATCCGAAGGACGCCGGGGCGCGCGCGCGACTTGATCGCCTCGCCGACCAGCTCAACCAGACGATCGCGAACATCCGCCACTACATCTTCGACCTGCGTTCCGAGGCATCCACCCTCAGCGTCCCGGAGGCGCTCATGCAAATCGCCTCGCAACTCGGAGTAGACTCCATTACGAGGATCGACGTCCAATCGGACGCCTGGTCGCACCTCTCGCGGGACCAGACCACAGCACTGTGGCACATCGCGAGAGAAATCCTGAGCAACGCGGCGCGTCACGGCCATCCACACCACATCGTCATCACGGTCGGAAACGGCGCCGCTTCGGGTCGGGACGTCCAGATCAGCTTCCGCGACGACGGCAGCGGGTTCGACGTCCAGAAGACGTTCGATGAGACCCACCACGGGCTGCGCAACATGCTGATCCGCGCGCGCCAGCACCAAGGCGGCGTGGAGATCCACTCCAACCCAGGCAAGGGGACCACGGTGCAGGTGCGCTTCACGCCCGAGGAGAATCTCATCGCAGAGGAGGACGCGGAGTAGATGGCCAGTGAGATTCGGCTGGTGATCGTTGACGACCACGAGGTTGTGCGGATGGGGCTCACATCGCTTTTTGAAACCCACGCGGAGATCAAGGTCGTCGGCCAGGCTGGAAGCGTGCAGGAAGCCCTCGACGTCGTCCGGCAGGAGAAGCCGGATGTCGTCGTGATGGATGTGCGCCTCACCGACGGCAGCGGCGTCGAAGCATGCCGCGAGATCCGTTCCGAACTTCCGGACACGCGCGTCATCATGCTTACCTCGTACTCCGACGACGAAGCTCTCTTCGCATCCATCATGGCGGGAGCGTCCGGCTACATCCTCAAGCAGACGCGCGGTCGCGTCGTCGTCGAGGCGGTGACCACCGTGGCCCGCGGCGGGTCCCTGTTCGACCCGCTCGTCGCCGGCCGCGTGCTGGAGCGCCTGCGCGGCCAGACCCCTAGCCGCCCGGACGACCCCATCTCCACCTTGACGCCCCAGGAGCGCCGCATTCTCCACC
The DNA here is from genome assembly GCA_021792885.1 of Bacillota bacterium. GTDB lineage: Bacteria > Bacillota > Sulfobacillia > JAJZYS01 > JAJYTV01 > JAJYTV01. The sequence continues at coordinate 221 of JAJYTV010000134.1, read as the reverse complement.
TGATCGCGGATGGCAAGACGAACAAGGAGATCGCGAAGGAAGTCTACCTGAGCGACAAGACGGTCAAGCACTACGTTTCGAACATCCTGCAAAAGCTCGGACTCGCCCGGCGCTCCGAGGCGGCGGCGTTCATCGCCCGCTTCGAAGCGGAACACGGCGGCGAGGAACCCCCCACCAACGCATAGCCTTGCAAGCGGCCCTGACAGGCGACGCAGCGCTCA
>JAJYTV010000133.1 GCA_021792885.1 Bacillota bacterium | reverse complement strand
CGACGCGCGCAGGCGGGACGGCGTGTAGCCGAGGGTGCGCATGCTCTCCAGCAGGGCAGGGACGGCGGTGTCGGCATAGCGTCCCGGCTCTTCGTTGCGGCCCTGGCTGCGGGGCAGGACGACGTGGGCGAGTCCCGTCGCCGTACTGCCGGGTGCGAAGAGGTAGAGCGCGATGCAGGAACCGAGGCCGAAGATGCAGAGCCGTTCCTCTGGGTTCCTGCTGACGCGCAGTTCACCGAGTCCGACTGGTGTCCGTGTCAATACGCTGACGCCTCACTCGTCTGGTCCTGGAGTATGAGCAGGGTCCCGCGCATCACGGTCCCCTCTGCCTGCAGGCGCAGTTCGATGGCGTGAATCTCCGGGTCGAGCCCGGCGCTCTGCAGCGCCGAGGCGATCACCGCTCCCGCCATGTCCACCGTGGAGAACGGTGGGGTCGGCACGGCCTGGCCGCCCTTTTGGTCTGCGACCTGGGAGAGATAACGGGAAGCGACGATGTTGCCGAGTTCTCGGCAGGCATCGAGCACGTCCTCGCTCGGCGCGCCCGCGCCGAGCATCAGGTCGCCGATGCGCCTCGCGCTGCTGGGCGGCAGGATCAGCAGGATGCTGCTGCACAGGACCCCGCTCGACCGCACGTAGACGGCGACGGCCGACTCCTCCGGCGGGCCCGCGAGGTGCGGAACCTCGCGCAGGGCGTAGCGGCGCGGAGGACTCTCCTCCACGTCCACGGGCACACCGAGCAAGGATTCCAGCGCCTCCTCGAGCCCGTGCCCGTCCTTGGCCATGGGTCAGGACGCCTCCTTGCCACGCAGGAAGTACCGTACGTCGGCGACCAGCGCGAGTTCGCCGTTGCCGAGGATCGTGGCTCCGGTGAGGCCCGGGACCGCGCCGAGAAAGTCGCCGAAGGACTTCAGCACGATCTCCTGTTCCCCGAGCAGCGCCGCGACCTTGAGCGCCACCTGCCGGTCGCCGGCGCCGACCACCACCGCGAAGGCGTCTTCCCCGCTGTCCGGCGCGTCGTAGATCTGCGCGAGAGAGCGGAGCCCGATCAGCTTGCCGCGGTCGGCGAGCAGCGGGCGCCCGTGGGCGGTCTGCACGTTGTCCTTGCCCAGGCGCACGATCTGCCGCACGGACCCGAGCGGCAGCGCGTAGATCGCGTCTCCCGTGCGGACCATCAGGGCGCGCATGATCGCGAGCGTGAGCGGGATGCGCAGGCGGAAGGTCGTACCTTGGCCGGGCTCCGTGCTCAGGTCGACGACGCCCGAGAGCCGCTCGAGGGAGGCGCGCACCGCATCGAGCCCGACGCCCCGGCCGGAGATCTCGGTGACCTCCTCCGACGTCGAGAAGCCGGGCGCGAAGAGCAGCTCCTGCGCCTCGTGCATCGAGAGGCGCTCCGCCTGCTCGGGCGTCAAGACGCCGCGGGAGATCGCCGTGCGCTTCACCGCTTCGGCGTCGATCCCGCCGCCGTCGTCCGCCACGTCGACGACGACGTACCCCTCCTCGGTGGCGGCGCGCAGGATGATCCGTCCCTGCTCCGGCTTGCCTGCCGCGAGGCGCTTCTCGGGCGACTCGATGCCGTGGTCGACGGCGTTGCGCAGGATGTGCGTCAGGGGGTCGCCGAGCTCGTCCATGACCATGCGGTCAAGCTCCGTGTCCTGGCCGTAGATCTCGAGCTGGACGCGCTTGCCCGACTTCGCGCCGAGGTCGCGAACGAGGCGCGGGAAGCGGCGGAAGAGGTGCTCAATCGGCAGCATGCGGGCCTTCATGATCGTCTCCTGCAGGTCGAGCGTGACGCGCCCGAGGTGCAACGACGAGCGCGAGAGTTCCTGGCGCAGCTCCTCGCTCTCCTGGTCCTTGCCGCCGTCGAGCCGGGAGACGAGGTCGGCGATCCGCGTGCGGTCCAGCACGAGTTCTCCGACGAGGTTCATCAGGTGGTCGAGGAGCTCGACGCGCACGCGCACCGTCTGAGCCGCTGCCTCTCGCTCGGCCTCTGCCGCCTGCGGGCCGGCCTGCCCCGCTTGTCCCGCGGTCGCCGCCGGCGACGCGACGGACTCCGCCTGCACGCTCTCGAGCTGGATCTCGTCGATGCCCGAGAGCGCCTCCTTGACGTCCTCGGGGTGCCCCAGGCGCAGCACGACCGTCGCGCTGCGCCCCTCGAACTGCGCGAGGTGCTCCTGCGGCGGGTCGGTGCGCTCCAGAGGGCCGAGGCGGGAGATCGCCTGGTAGGCCTGGAAGACGCGCACTGCCGGCATCGGGCACGCCGCGTCGATGGCGAGGTGTACGATGTAGCGCGGCATGGCCTGCCCGGGCGCGAGCGGCGCAGGCTGTGCGGCGAGCGGCGCCTCCACCGGAGCGGCAGTGGCCGCGACGGGCGCCGCCTCGACGGGCGATCCGCCCTGCGCGAACTGCGCGAGCATCTCGCGCAGGGAGTCGATGCCCGAGAGCACCTGCTGCACGAGCGCCGGCGTCACTGCGACGCGCCCGCCGCGCAGGTCGTCGAGGAGCGCCTCCATGTTGTGCATGTGCGCGGCGATCCCGGCCTCGCCGACGAGGCCGGAGTTGCCCTTGAGGGTATGGGCCGCGCGGAACATCGCCTGCAGCATCTCCGGGTTCTCGCCGCCGCGTTCGAGTGCGAGCGCCCCCTCCTCGAGGGCCTGCACCATCTCCTCCGCCTCGGCCAAAAAAAGCTGGCGGTCGTCGTCCGTCAGCGTCCAGCCGCCGTCACCGGCCATCCTGATCACCCCCGGCGGTCAGCGCGATCTCCCCGGGATCGAACGCCCGGTCGAGGTCGAGGAGCACGCAGAGCTTCGTTTCCAGTTTCGCGATCCCCTCGATGTAGCGCACCTGCGGTCCCGTGATCGCCGCAGGCGGCGGCTCGATCGCCGCGACGGGGATGCGCACCACCTGCGACACGCCGTCGACGGAGATGCCCGCGAGGGCTCCCTGCAGCTGCAGGATCACGACGTGGGTCGCGCGCGCCGCATCGCCCCCGAGCCGAAAGCGCCGGCGCAGGTCGAGGACCGGCAGCACGGTGCCGCGCAGGTTGATCACGCCCTCGACGCAGTCCACCGCGGAGGGGACCCGGCTGACCTCCGGCCGCAGGACGATCTCGAGCACGCGCTCGACCTCGACGCCGTAGGTGACTCCCTCGATCTCGAAGAGTACGAATTGCAGTTCCCCGTCGTCGCCCAACAGCTTCGCCCCACCCTCGGACTCGCTCATTGCGGGATCTGCCGCCCGACCGCCTCGAGCACCTTCTCGGGGCGGAAGGGCTTGACGATGAAGTCCTTGGCGCCGGCCTTGATCGCCTCGAGCACGATCGACTGCTGGCCGAGCGCCGAGCACATGATCACCTTGGCGGTGGGGGATGTCGAGCGGATCTTCTTCAGCGCCTCGAGGCCGTCCATCTCCGGCATCGTCACGTCCATCAGCACGAGATCCGGTTGCAGCTCCGAAAAGCGCTCCACGGCTTCCTTGCCGTTCGGCGCCTCGGTCACCTCGTGCCCCGCGCCTTCGAGCAGTCCGCGCAGGCGGCTGCGCATGAACATCGCGTCGTCGACCACGAGAATCTTGGCCAAGTCCGGTCCCTCCATACAAGGTGGCTATGCGATGACGCGGACCACGGTCGTCGTCTGCTGGTCCCGCTCGCTGAGGTCGAGCTCGGACCAGGGGTCGATCCGGTTGCCGTCGCGGTCCTGGAACACCCGGACGACCGGCCGCGACTTGAGGTTCAAGGGCACCCTCAGCACGACCGCCCGCTCGCCGGTCGAGAGCTCGACCTCGGTGCCGACCGGATAGGGCGGCACCAGGCGGTTGAAGGCGGAGACCTGGTCGAAGTCGAGCTCGGCGCCCGCCGAACCCACGACCTCCGCCAGGGCCTCCTCCGGCGACAGCTCCGGCCGGTCCACCCGCGGCAGGAGCATCGCCGTGTACACGTCGCAGACGGCGAGGAGCGACGCGACCTGGTGGATCTCCTTCCCCTTCAGCCCCTGCGGGTAGCCGGTGCCGTCCAGCCGCTCGTGGTGCTGGGAGACCGCCGTGCGCGTGACGGCGGACCAGCCCTCCGAGGCGTCGAGGAAGCGCAGTCCCGCCTGTACGTGCCCGTGGATCTTCTCGAACTCCTCGGGCTTGAGAGGATCGCGCAGGCGCAGTTCCTCGGGCACCAGCAGCATGCCGAGATCGCAGGCGAGGGCGGCGTACGCCACGTCGGAGAGGTAGCGGGAGAGCCCGCTGTGGCGCACGAGGCGGACCGCGAGGCTCGTCCGGTTCAGCGCGTGGATGGCGTCGCGCTGCGCGAGGTTCGCCGGCCAGAGGTAGGAGGCTTCGTCGAGCGGCAGGTCCTGGGCGTCCTCGATGATCGCCTGGGCCAGGCGGTGGAAGGGTGCCCTCGGCACGCCAGCCTGCGGGCTTGCTTTGACGCGCTCGCGTACCTGCGCGAAGACCGCGAACGCGAGGCGCTGCGTCTCCGTCGAGACCATGGAGGCGAAGCTGAGATCCTTGAAGGCGGGGTCGTCGACCGCCACGTGCTGCACGCCCGCGGCGCGCAGCCGCTCGAGGGTCGTCTCGTTGAGCGTCGTGCCAGGAGCCACGAGAGGCCGGCCCGACTGGTCGGTCGGCGACTGCCCGACCGTGAGGCCGATCGCCGAGGCGTCAAGCCGCATGCGCCGCATCGTGCGTCCCTCCCCTCGGGATCAGGCTTGCCTGAGCGCCACGGACAGCTGGAAGACGGCGTCGGGAAACTGGATCGGGACCACGAGCCGCTGGCGCTCCATCGTCGAGATGACGGCGCCCTTGCCGCGGATCACCACCGGCGGCGTGATGTTGCACGAGAAGCCAGCGCTCTCGAGGAAGCGCAGGGCGGAGCCCGAGATCATGTTCACGACCTCGCCGAGCGCCGACTCCCCCAGGAGATCCTCGATCGGCGTCGTCTCGCCCACCATGCGCTCGACGATCCGCTCCGCGACTTCCTTCGTCATCCCCAGCAGCACGGAACCGGAGAGGACGCCGCTCACGCCGAGCATGGCCGTCACTTCCTCGGTCGTGTAGGGCTTCTCCTCCATCTCGATGCGGCCCAGCTGCGAGTGCTCGAACGCGACCATCTCTCCGAGGACGTGGTTCGCTGCGCGGATAAAAGGGTTGATCCACTCGACCTTCAAGACGCTTGTTCCTCCTCCTGCGGACGCGCGAGCTCCGTGATCTGCAGGCCGTAGCGGCCATTCGTCTCGACGATCGTCCCGTGGGCGAACGGGATGCCGTTGACGCGCAGCACGAAGGGGTCCTCCAGCTTGCCGTCCAGCACGACGAGCGATGAGCGCTTGAGCGACAGGAGGTCGCCGAACTCGAGCACCGTCGCGCCGAGATCCACGGAACACGTCACGTCGACGTCGAGGAGCATGCGGATGCCGTCCGGCAGATCGCCCGGCGCGACCGTTGCCGGCGCGGGCGGCGCAGGCTTTGGTGCGGGCGCCGGTTCGGGCGCCGCCGGCTCAGGCTCCGGCCCTTCGCTCATGCTGCGCAAGAGGGCGTCGATCTCGTCCTGGCTGAGCATCGGATCCGGCATGCTATTCGCCTCCCGTCGCGTGAGAATAGGAGGCCAAGGCCCCCGGAGTCAATCGGCAAAAGTCGCATAGAATGTCTCGCTTCCCACGGACCATACCTGGATGATACCCTGGATTCGGATCACAACGTTGGCGCTTTTAGGTTCTGTCGCACACCACGTTTATCCTGCGAAGTTTCGACACCATCCTGCACAATGCAAGTTCTTGATCTCTTGCAGTTCCGGGGGTGAGGCCCTTGACCGAGACCCAAACGTTCCCCCTCGGCACAACACTTTCCCT
>JAJYTV010000132.1 GCA_021792885.1 Bacillota bacterium | reverse complement strand
GACCTTCGCGTCGAGGCGCAGGCGCATTTCGGTCCATGTGCGCTTGAGCTCCTCGAAGCGCGGGCCGAAGACGTGCGCGGACGCGTACTTCGGCAGGATCGTGCCGGTCACGGGGCCGCGCCGGGTCAGGACCTCGACATACGCGCCGTCGCACGAGAGGGCGGGCAGCCCGCCGAGCGGCGTGAGGCGCAGGCGGCCGTCCGCGAGGATCTCGGCGACCATCGCGCCCAGGGTGTCGACGTGCGCGGTGAGGGCCTGCGCGGGGGAGGCGCTCTGTCCCTCGACCGTTGCGACGACGCCGCCGCGCGCCGTGCGCGCGACGGGCAGGCCGAACGCGGCGAGACGCTCTGCGCAGTAGTCCGCGGCGGGGGTCGCCCGGCCGGTCGGGGATGCGATCTGCAGCAGGGCGAGGAGTTCTTGCGTGATCTCTTGCGCGTGCAAGGGGATGCTCCTTTCGTAGGGTGCGCTCGGGACGAGTGGCCGCTTCCAGCATACACGAGCCGCACGTGCGCGACGCATAGAAGGGGTGCGCCGCTTCCAAGGCTACCTTAGGGGGTGCGCGCGACGGGCGAGACGCTGGATGCGATCGGTGAGATCCAAAGCCGCGGGGGACGCCTCGTGGGTCTGCTCACGTCGATGCTGCAGGTGGGGCTGCGCGACGAGATCGGGGCGCAGATCGAGACGAGCGAGCAGCGCCTGAAGGCCCTCTACCTCGACTCCTACCCGACGGTGGCGCGCAAGCTGCGCGCGTTCGGCCGGCAGGCCCTCCTGCTCCTCGAGGGGGGAGTCGTGCAGCGCAGCGAGGTCCAGCGCGACATCCTGCTGCCGCTGATGGCCGAGAGCGGCCCGCCGCCCCGCACGATGCAGGAGATCTCCCAAGGCATGCTGCCGGCGCTCTCCACGACGCCGATCAAGACGTGGCAAGAGGTGGAGGCGCACTACGAGGACGGGCATGCCTTGCTCTTCATCGACGGCGTCCCCGGCGCCATGGCGATCGACCAGAAGAAGATTCCGGTGCGCTCGCCGAGCGCCCCGTCGAACGAGACTTCGGTGCGCGGCCCGCAGATCGGCTTCATCGAGGATTTGAAAAGCAACCTGGCGCTCTTGCGCGACCGGGTGCGCACCCATCAGTTCAAGGTCTTCCACCACCAGGTGGGCAAGCAGACGCGTACCGAGGTGGCGGTGATGTACGTCGACGGGCAGGTGAGCCCCTCGGTCGCGACCTTCGTCAAGGAGAAGGTCCGGCAGACGCAGCCGAAGGACCTGCAGCTCGTCTCCTCGCTGACGGGCATGCTCGAGGAGCGCCCCTTCTCCGTCTTCCCGCAGGTGCGCATGACCGCGCGCGTCGACGAGGCGGCCCGGGCGCTGCTCGAGGGGCGGGTCCTGATCATGATGCACGGGGACCCGACCGCGGCGATCTACCCCTCGACACTCGGCGACTTCTACCGGACGATGCAGGACTACATGATGAACTTCTGGGAGGCCAGCTACATCCGGCTGATCCGGACCTCGGCCGCCCTCATCTCGCTCTACCTGCCGGCGCTCTACGTCGCGGTGACGACGATCAACCCGGACCTCCTCCCGACGCGGCTTGCGATCGTCGTCGCCGGGTCGCGCGAAGGCGTGCCGTTCTCGCCGCTCGTCGAGGTCTTCCTGATGTTCCTGATCATCGAGCTCCTGCGCGAGGCGGCCCTGCGGATGCCCGCCCAGATGAGTTCGACCCTCGGCACCGTGGGCGCCATCGTGGTCGGCACGGCGCTCGTCAAGGCGGGTCTCATCTCCGACCTGATGATCGTCGTCGGCACCATCACCGCGGTCGCCGCGTTCACCGCGCCGTCCTTCGAGATCACGTCGGTGTGGCGCATCCTGATGTGGCCGATGGCCGCGATCGCGGCGGTCTGGGGGATCCTCGGGATCCTCGTCCTCACCTTCGTCATCCTGAACGCCCTCGGCTCGCTCGAGGTGGGCGGGATTCCCTACCTCGCGCCGCTCGTGCCGGCGACCGCCACCGACGTGCGCGACAGCGTCGTGCGCCTGCCGATGCGCGCGCTGAGCCCCTCCGACCAGCCCCATGGCTTCCTTCCCAAGATCACGCGCACGCTGCACCGGCTGGCGACCCGCCATCCGCGCGGTGACCAGCGGTGAGAGGGGTTCTCGCGCTGGCGCTCGCGCTCGTGCCGCTGCTCGCGGCGTGCGGGCAGGCCACCTCGATCGACACGCGGGCGCTGGTCGTCGGGATCGCTGCCGACAAGGGCTCGAAGCCGGGTGAGCTCCTCTACACCTTCCAGATCCCGAGCCCGCAGTCGCTCGGGGGCGGCGGGGCGGGCGGCGGGGGAGCGGGCAACTCCTTCTACTACCCGTCCGCCCAGGCGCCGAGCCTCGCCGAGGCGATCTCGCTCGTCGAGAACCGCACGAGCCGCGACATCTACCTCGGACAGCTGCGCATCATCCTCGTCGCGCTCGACGTGCCGCCCACCGAGCGCGATCGCCTCGCGCAGGAGGAGCAGCGCCTCGGCGAGGTGGACCACACGGAGTGGGTCGCCTTCACCAAATCCGCGGCGGCGAAGATGCTGCCGCCGCCCTCCTCGCAGGAGGAACTGCCCTCGATGTTCTACTCGACGCACTTCAACTGCCGCACCTGCCAGTCCACGTCGCTCGGCGTGCAGGCGTGGCGGGCGGGGAAGGAACTCGCGGACCCCGCCCACACGGCCACCCTGCCGGTCGTCGAGAGGAAGGACGGCCAGTACGACATCGGCACCGTCGCGTCGTTCCGGGACGCGCAGCCCGCGGTCCAGTTCAGCCGGGGGGAGTCGGCCGCGATCATGCTGGCGCTGGGCCAGATGCAGAAGGGCGTGATGCAGGCGCAGACGCCCCTCGGCACGACGGTCGTGCGCAGCCTGCGCGCGGTCTCCGAGCGGCGCGCCGGCGTGGACCAGGGCGGGCGCCTGCGGCTTTCCCTCAGCGTCGACCTGACGGGAGAGGTCGCGCGCCAGCCGACGAGGGCGGTGCGCATCACCGAGGAGGTGGGCGGGATGATCGCGCAGGCGACGGCCAGCCAGGTGGAGGGCGTCCTGCGCAGCGCGATCGCGAAGTCCCAGTCCGCGGGCGTCGACCCGTTCCGCTTCGCGACCTCGCTCTACACCCAAAACCCAGAGCTCGTGCAGGCGCTCGGTCCCTGGCACAGGGCGTTCTCCAAGGCGAGCGTCGCGGTCCACGTGAAGGTGTCCGTGCCGGAGGAGGGCATCACGGTATGATCCGCCAGCACGGGCGCCGCATCTCGCCGCTCGAGGCCGTCGTGTTCACGACCGCCGCGACGTTCGCGACCGGCATCTTCTACATGCCGCGCATCCTGGTCGCGGACGCCGGGCGGGCCGGCGGCCTCGCGCTGCTGATCGACCTCGCGCTCGCGACCCTATGGGCCACGCTCCTCTCGCGCGGCGCGGACCGCCTGCCGGACCGCGGCCTCGCGCGCTACTTCACCTGGCGCCTGCCGCTTCTCGCCTACCCCTGGCTCGGCGTGACGGCGATCTTCGAGACGTTCGTCGCCTACAGTGCGCTCACGGCCTACCAGAAGATGACGACGGCCGTCGCGATGCCTCTCTTCCCCGGCATCGCGATCACCTCGCTCCTCGCCGTCGGCGCGTGGACGGGCGCCCGCAACCGCCTGGAGGGCCTGTCGCGGGCCGTGCTGGTCTTCTTCACGAGCTTCACCGCCCTCGCCGTCGTGAGCTTCCTCCTCCTGCTGCAGCGCGGCACAGAGATCCGGACGGTGCTGCCGGGGCCGAACCTGGCGTTTGCCCACATCCTGACGGCGGACGCCGACTCCTTCTTCCTCCTCGCGGGCTTCGGCGCGCTGGCGCTGACGCTGCCGTACCAGGTGGCGCGGCGCAGGGGCCTGCCGCACGTCGCACTCGGCGCGATCGCGAGCGGCGTGCTGATGCTGCTCGCCTACGTCGTGACCGTGGGGACCGTGGGGCCGAACTACGTGCTGACCCAGACGTGGCCGGTTGTGAGCGCGCTGCGGACGCTCGTCCTGCACAGCTTCTTCCTCGATCGCTTCGGCCTCGTCGTGGTCTTCTCGTGGAGCGCGATCATCATCTCGTACGTCGCGATCCACCTCTGGGCCGCGGGTGAGGCGGTCTGCCAGATCGTCGGCAGCGAGCGGGGCAGGGGCTGGTGGACGTTCGCCTCCGCCGCTCTGGTCGTGCTTGCCGCGGCGTATGCCGCGGGAAGCACCGTGCAGGGGGAGGCGGTGGCTCGTGGACTGCTCGGACCCGTGACGTTCGGGGTCATGGTCGGCTGGCTTGCCGCGGCGCTCGGACTCGGGGCGCTCGCGCGCCGCGATCCCGCGGTGCGATGAGCCGCAAGCTGTTCGACCGCGCACTCGCGCTGCAGGACGGCGCGCGCGTGCGCCTCGTCTGGCTCGCGCCCGGTTCGGCGGAAGAGATCGCGCAGGACCTCGAGGACGACGTGCGCGGAGAGGACCTGCAGGTGCTTTCGGGGGAGAGCAGGGCGCAGGTGCGCGTGCGCGAGGGCTACGCGCTCGTGCGCGCCACGGAGGTGGAACTGCCGCGCCGCGCGTCGCCGCACTTTCTGCCGCTCGCGATGCTCTCCGTGCCTTCGGCCCTCTACGTCGTCGCGCCGGAGGGGGCGCAGTCCGTCGAGCGGGTGATCGCGCGCGCAAAGGACGATGCACACGACGCCTTCGACCTCTTCTTCCTGCTCTGGGACGACCTCGTCGAGCGCTTCCACGAGCAGAGCGAGGCGGCGGTCGCAGAGGCGGAGAAGGTTTCCGAGCGCGTCCTGATCGGCCCCAAGCGCGGGCTGTCGCATGCGACCTACCGCGTGCGCCGCCACGCCTTCCGCATCCGGCTCGCCGTCGCGCGGGCCCGGGCGGCGTTCGCCGTGCTCACGACCGAGCGCCCGGCGCACTGGGGCGAGGACACGATCGCCCGGCTGCAGGAGCTGCGCGAGCGGATCGCCGCGATCCTCGAGGAGATCGAGTCGGTGCGCGAGGCGCTCGGGGAGACCGTCGAAGCCTACTCCTCGGTGCAGGCGAACGACATCAACCAGGTGATGCAGGTGCTGGCGATCGTCTCGCTGCTCTTCCTGCCGCCGACGCTCATCGCCTCGATCTACGGCATGAACTTCCGCATCCCGGAGTACGGCTGGCCGCACGGCTACGCCTACTCGCTCGCCCTGATGGCCGTGCTGACGGCCGCGTTCCTGATCTGGGCGCGCCTGCGCCGCCTGATCCGCTAGGCGCGCAGCCGGCGCAGCGCGAGAAGGAGGCGCAGGGAGAGCGACGCGAGCACGAGGCCGGCGGCGCGCAAGGCACCGGGGATGCCGAGGGCGGCTGACCCGACGAGCAATACAAGGGCGTAGAGGAGCGGCAGGCCGAGTCGGGGCGGGAGGATCTCGGGAAGCTTCGGCACGGAGCCCCCGCCGCGGACGCCCGGCTGCATGCGCGCCTGCCAGACGAGGAACGGCAGGATGCGCTCGAGGAAGCCGAATTCCGCGATCGCGACGGCGAACGCCGCGAGGAGAAGCGCAGGTCCCGGGAGTCCCAGGGCGAGCGCGCAGGCGGCGAGCGCGAGCTGCCACGGGACGAGCAGCGCGGCGAGGCGAGACGGAGAGGGGCCTGCGGCAGGTCGTTTCTGGCCCGCGGCGCGCGCCGTCCCTCCTGCCCAGAGCAGGAGGGCTGCGGCGAGGGGAAGCGCGGACAGGCTCTGTGCGCCGAGCGCGTAGAGCGCAGCGCCCAGGAGTGCCGCAGCGGCGAGCAGCGCGGTTTGCCAGTACGCCGTGCGCCGGGCGGCGTAGGGGACTTGCGCGAACATCCCGGAAAGCTGCCAGG
>JAJYTV010000131.1 GCA_021792885.1 Bacillota bacterium | reverse complement strand
GCGCCCGCGATGCCGTCGAGCACGTCGTCCGCATAGCGGAGGAGCTCGCGCCCCGCCGCGGTGAGGTGCAGCCGGCGGTGCGAGATCTCGACGAGCGGCAGCCCCACCTCTTCCTCCAGCGCCCGCACCTGCATGCTCACGGCCGGCTGACTTCGCCCGAGGCTCTCCGCCGCCTCGGTGAAGGTGCGCGCATTGGCGACGGCCTGGAAAAAGCGCAGTTGCTGCAAATGCATGCCGAGCCCTCCTCATAAGTGCACCTTATGTTAATACAAAGCCAACATGCAGTTTCCCTTTGTGTCTGAATGCACTATGCTTGACTTTGATATGAGAAACCCACAAGCACAGCCGCTCGAGGAAGGGCTCGCCGCCCGGCCCTGGTTAGCCGTCGCAACCGTTTGCCTGGGCGCGGCGATGGCCGCGATCGATGCCAGTATCGTGAGCACCGGATTCCCGACGATGCAGCACGCCTTCCACACCACGCCGAGCGACATCGCATGGGTTTCTCTGGCCTACCTCCTCGCCCTCACGACCGTCGTCGTCCTGGCCGGGCGCCTTGCAGACACCATTGGGCGCTCGCGCATGTACCGGTTCGGCTTCCTCGTATTCGGAGTCGCCTCTGCGGGCTGTGGCTTCGCGCCAAGCCTATGGGTGCTGCTCCTCTCGCGCGTCGCGCAGGGCATCGGGGCAGCCATGCTGCAGGCGAACTCGGTCGCGATCGTGACCTCCAGTGTCCCTGCGAGCATGCGCGGGCGCGCGATCGGCGTGCAGGGCGCGGCCCAGGCCGTAGGCCTCGCGATCGGGCCGGCCGTCGGCGGCCTCTTGATCGGCGCCTTCTCCTGGCGCGCGATCTTCCTCGTCAACCTGCCGATCGCGGCATTCGCACTGATCATCGCTCCGTTCACTTTGCCGCGCGACGCGCAGCGCCACCCGGGCCAGCCGCGGCCGCAGGTCGATGTCACGAGTTCGCTGCTGCTCGCCGGCGCGCTCACACTGCTCCTTCTGGCCTTCGGCGGCCACGGCGTCTGGTACCTCGAGGCCCTCGCCGGCCTGGTGCTCGGCTACTTCTTCGCCGTACGCCAGTTCCGCGTCGAAGCTCCGCTCGTCCACCCGAGCGTCGTGCGCATCATCCACGTGACAGGCGGCGTGATCCTCGGGGTCCTCTCGTTCAGTGTGCTCTACGGCATCTTCTTCCTGCTCCCATACTACTTCGAGAGAGTGCGCGGCCTGCCGCCGGCGCACATGGGCATCATCGTCAGCACGGTCGCGCTCGCGATGACGGCGGTTGCACCGGTCGCCGGCACGATCGCGGACCGCTTCGGCAACCGGCTTGTCGCCGTGGCGGGTCTCGGGGTGACGGCGGTCGGGGCGCTCCTCGTCTTCCTCTGGACAAAGGATATCGCCTTCGGCCTCACCGTTCCCGCCCTGGTCCTGATCGGCGCGGGCGCGGGCGTCTTCACGCCACCGAACAACAGCTCTGTGATGGGCAACTCGCCGAAAGAGCATCTTGGCGTCACGGGCGGCCTCCTGAACATGGGCCGGTCGATCGGCATGACGATCGGCAACGCGCTCGCCGCCGCGATGTATTCCCTCTCGCCCCAAGACCCGTTCCAGGGCTTCCGCGACGGCACCCTGGCCCTCCTGATCGTCGCCGTCGCGTCGATCGTCCTGCAGGCGGTGTTGCCGAAGGAACCGCGGGGCGGTACCCGTCCCGATATCCCTTTCCTGCCGGACTAGAATTCCGCTCCGCCTCCGCGATCCGGGCCCTCAGTTCCGCGCTCCAGGCAGCGCGACGGAAAATGTCGCCCCATGGCCGGGGGTACTCGTCACCCGAATACTGCCGCCATGCAGTTCAGCGATCAGCTTGGCCAGAGCCAGGCCGAGTCCGCTCCCGTCATCCGTGCGAACCCGCGCCGGATCCGCCTTGTAGAACCGCTCAAAGATCCGCCGCTGGTCCTCTGCGGAGATGCCGATCCCGGTATCTTCGACCTCGACGATGGCCTCGCCAGTCTCCTGTCGCATCCGAATCGCGATCCTGCCCCCCGCCGGCGTGAACTTTACCGCATTGTGAAGCAGGTTCGTCCACACGTGGTTGAGCAGCGCCTCGTCCCCGACGACCTCAACGATCTGAAGTTCTGCCTCTACCTCGATCTGTTTTGCGCTCCACTGCGGCTCGGCGGCCAAAAGGACGCGCTGCAGCTGCCGATCCAAGCGATAAGGCGCCGCCTGAATCGTTTGGTCCGCCTCCAGCGCGGCGAGGCGAAGCAGGTTGTCGCTCATCCGCGAGAGCCGCTCGCTCTCCGTCTCGATGACCTCGAGATAGCGCCGCCGCTCGGCAGGATCCAACCGGTCATCCTGCAGCGCCTTCGCGAATCCGCGGATCGAGGTGAGCGGAGAGCGGATCTCGTGGGAGACGTTCGAGATGAACTCCTGGCGCAAGGCTTCCATGCGGCCGAGTTCTTCTGCCATGTCGTTGATGCTGTGTACAAGTTGGTTGTAGGGGTGATCGAGTCGTTGGAGCGGCGCCTGCACGCGCGTGCGGAAGTCACCGCGAGCGATGCGCTGCAGAGCCATCAGGATGGAGCGAAACGCAGCCACCTCGTTCGGCCGGTGGAGCGCGCCGATCACGCCAGCTGGCAGCGCCAGGAACAGGAGCCCCGCGAGCGCCGTGACGATCTGGCGCACGATCTCCGCCGGGTGCAGGGAGATCTGGCCGTAGAGCCAGTTGGTCACAAGGAACGCGAGGGCCCAGGCGAGGACGATGGCGACGAGGAAGGCGAGCACCCCGAGAGCCGCCCATCCCGCGCCGGGACCGCCCTGGGCCCTATGTTCCGCCTTGTGGCGCATATGGTTCGCGTTCAACGGATGGTGCCGCTCCTTCACGCGATCGCCTCCAGGCGATACCCGAGCCCGCGGATCGTGCGGATGCGAAACCTGCACTCCTCCTCGGGGAAACGGTCGCGCAGCCGCTTGATATGCACGTCGACAGTGCGCTCGTCGCCTACGAAGTCGTAACCCCAGATCTGTTCGATCAGCTGTTCGCGCGTCAAGGTACGGCCCACATAGCTGCCCAGGTGGAAGAGGAGTTCGAACTCCTTGCGGGGCAACGTGAGTCTTGCCTCTCCGCAGTGGACCACGTGGTCCGTGCGGTCGAGCCGTAGCCGGCCGACCTCGACCACCTGTGAGGCGACGATGCGGTAGCGCCGCAGCACGGCCTTCACCCGCGCGACCAATTCCTGCGGGTCGAACGGCTTGACGAGGTAGTCGTCGACGCCGAGTCCGAACCCCCTGACCTTGTCCTTGGTCTCGCCTCTGGCCGTCAACAGCAGGATCGGTACGTCGCTGCCGGCGCGCAGCGCACGGCACAGTTCCCAGCCGTCGACGCCGGGCATCATCAGGTCGAGCACCACAATGTCCGCGCTCTGGGTCTCCAGCAGCGCGAGCGCTGCCGCGCCGTCCCCTGCCTCGTGCACGACGAATCCTTCGCGCTCGAGGTACAGGCGCAGGAGTTCGCGAATGTGCGGATCGTCGTCGACGGCCAGTACGTGCGTCATCTCGACATGGCCCAACGGAAGCGCCAGACTGCGAGCGGCAGGAACACGGCGATCAGGACGCCGCACCAGATCAGGGCGGCGATGACAGGGTGCGCAAGCGGCCAAACGGTCGACGCCTGGGGAGTTGAAATGCTGTTGCCGAACAGCTGTCGACACGCCGCGACCACCGCACTCGTCGGGTTCCAGTTGGCGATCACGCGCAGCCACGCGGGCATGCCTTGCGTGGGAACGAAGGTGTTCGCGACGAACGTGAGCGGGAACATGACGACCATGCCGAATCCCTGGGCCGCCTCCACGCTTCGCAAGAACAGGCCGACGAACGCGCCGATCCAGGTCATCGCGAAGCCGAAGAGCAGCAGTACGCCAAACCCGGCGAGCGTTGGCCAGAGGCCCAGGTCTGCGCGCCAGCCGACCACGAGGCCGGACCCGGTCATCACGATGAGGCCCAGCACGCTCTCGATCAGGTTCGCGCCGGTGTGCCCGATCAGAACGGCCGCCCTGGACATCGGCAGAGAGCGAAAGCGGTCCATGACGCCCTTGGACATGTCGTTGACGATCCCGACCATGATGGACATCGATGCGAAGGCCATGCTCTGGGTGAAGATGCCTGGCATCAGAAAATCGCGATAGTGCCCGCCAGGCACCACGATCGCACTGCCAAAGATGTAGGCGAACATGAACACGAAGATCAGCGGCTGGATCGTCACGTCTGCAAGCTTCTCCGGCATGTAGCGGATATGCAGGAGGTGGCGGCGCGCAACTGTCCAGGAGTCTTGGACCACCCAGCGCAACTGGGTGAGCGGCGAACGCGGCGACTCGCGCCGGGCGACCGCGGCTCCCATCAGGACACCTCCTCGCGACGAGCGCCCCGGACGATCTGCTCGCCGTCCGGGGACAGGTCGCCAGCGGCGTGGCCGGTCAGCTTGAAGAAGACCTCATCGAGTGTCGGTCGCCGTAGCGCGATGTCCTCGATACCGACATCCGCCGCATCGAGTTCGCGCACCACGGCTGTCAGCGCGGCAGCGCCCGCATCCACGGGCACCGTCAGGTGGCCGGACTCGGCGTCGACATCGGGCGTCCGCCCGGTCGCCTCAGCGATCGCCTGTCGGGCCGCCTCCAGTTGTCGCGTCTCTCGCAACCGGACGTCAACGCGCTCGCCGCCCACGCTGCGCTTCAGTTCGTCCGGCGTACCCGTCGCGACCGCCTTGCCGGCGTCGATCACGACGATCTGGTCAGCCAGCCGATCGGCCTCCTCGAGGTACTGCGTCGTGAGCAGCAGCGTCGTCCCCCCGTCGACCAGCGCCTCGATCTCCTCCCACATGCCGACCCTGCTGCGCGGGTCGAGGCCTGTCGTCGGCTCGTCGAGGAAGAGGATCGGCGGCGCCGCGACGAGGCTGGCGGCGAGGTCAAGTCGGCGGCGCATTCCGCCGGAGTACGTCCGCACGAGGCGCTGACCCGCTTCGGCCAGGCCGAAGCGGTCCAGTAGTTCGTCGGCGCGTTGCCGTGCCGCACGCGTCGGCAGGTGGTAGAGACGCCCGACCATCTCGAGGTTGGCCCTCCCGCTGAGGTACTCGTCGACCGCAGCCTGCTGCCCCGCGAGCCCGATGCGGTACCGCACTTCGTTGGCCTCGCGGATCGCATCGAAGCCCGCAATCTCCACCTGACCGGCGTCCGGCCTCAGCAAGGTGGTCAGGATCCGCACCATGGTCGTCTTGCCTGCGCCGTTCGGCCCCAGCAGCGCAAGCACGCTGCCGCGCTCCGCCGTCACGTCGACGCCGCGCAGCGCCTCGGTCCTGCCGAAGTGCTTGCGCACGCCGCGCGCGCGGATCGCGACGCCGCCGCCACCCGCTGTCCCAGACATCGCCGTCCCCCCTGCGTCTTGCATCGCACGGCACCGAAGTGTGCCCCGCCACGACGTTGCGGGATGCGTGTGAACTCAGTGTGAATTCTGCTTGGGCACGAACGCCGACGACCTGCCCCTCCGCACCATTCGCAAGCGGGTGCGCCGCACCAGTGCAGGCGACGGCGGAGCTTGCACCGCGGCGATCAGGCGTGCGCCACGAGCGTGAAGAGTGTCATCAAAGCCACCGCCAGGACGACCTCCTGGCGGCCCATGCGCCGCATGTCGAGCCACGGGCGCTGCCCGCCCAGCCAGAGGTAGGCGCGCGCCATCTGCGGCAGGAGCGGCACCGCCGCCCAGATCGGCAGGTAGCCGAAGAGGCTCAACGCGACGACCAGGATCGTGATCATCGCGGCGGATCCCGCCAAGAGAAGCGTGCCCTGGCGGACGTCCGCGGCGTCCATGTGCGTGCGCGCCGCGACGATCTG
>JAJYTV010000130.1 GCA_021792885.1 Bacillota bacterium | reverse complement strand
GCGATGTAGAGCTGCTTGTAGCCGAACCGGTCCCCGAGCCACGCGCTCGTCGGCACCACGACGCCGAGGGTCAGCATGTAGACCGTGACGATCCACTGCACCTGGTCCGTCGTCATGCCGAACACGGACATGATCTTCGGGACCGCCACGTTGACGATGCTGGTGTCGAGGATGGCCATGAACCCGCCGATCACCGTGACGAGAAGCGCCACGGTCCAGTTCGACACCACGACCTCCGGACCCGTGCCGCCCGCCACCGCGCTCGGCGTCGGCGCGGCCTGGGCGGCGGTCGCCTCGGCGAGAAGCTCTTCCTGCTCCTGCAGCTCCGCCTGTCCCTGCGCTTCAGGCTGTGCCTTGGGCTGCGCCTGTTCTTGTTCGTGTTCGGTCGAACGGGTCTCGTCGCTCACGATCCACTACCCCCGATCGCGATGCGCACGGTCGCAGACATGCCGAGATACCGCGGAACGGCGCTGTCCTGCGGGAAGTCGATGCGCACCGGCACCCACTGCGCTTGCTTCGAAAAGCTGGCATTGCTCTGCAGCTGGGGAAGCGGCCAGATGATCTCCGCGACCGCCGGGTAGATGCGGGCGACCTTGCCCTGCACGCTATTTCCCGGCGCCGACGCGAAGGTCACGTCCGCCTGCTCCCCGACCTTGAGCTTGCCCGCATCGGCCTCGTCGATGTAGGCGAGCACGTAGGGGCGGCCCATGTCGGCCACGACTGCGAGCTCCTGGCCGGACTGCACCAGGTCCCCCTGGTAGCCGAAGTCCCCGACCAGACGGCCGGCGTGCGGTGCGCGCAGGGCCTCACTGCCGCCGCTGCCCGCGACCGTGCCGATGCGCGCGCCGGAGGCGACGGTGGCGCCCGGCGTCGTGCCCTGCCATGCCGTCACGAGGCCGGCCGCCTTCGGCGCCACCTCGTAGGTGGGCGCCCACAGCTCCGCGTTCTGCGTCGTCGCCCAGTTGCGCTGGTCGTTCGCGTAGCCGAGGGCGAGCGCCACACCGCCGAGGATGCCGAGCACCAGAAAGACGAGCGGAGCGACGGCGCGTCTCATGACCCGCTGATGTGCACGCGGACTTCGACCGAGAGCCCCGTGTAGAGTTTGACGCCGTTCGGATTCTCGAACGTGATGACCACGGGAACCCGCTGCGTCACCTTCGTGTAGCTGCCGCTCGACTGGGTGCTCGGCAAGAGGGAGAGCGCGGCCTGCGTCGCCGGCACGATCGCCTGGACGCGGCCGGGGAACGTATCACCGGGGTAAGCGTCGATCGTCACGTCGACGAACTGCCCGACCTTCACCTTGCCGATCTCGGTCTCGAGGATGTTCGCCACGACCTGGTTTCCGCCCGTGGAGACGAGCGTCGCGAGAGGCTCGCCCGGCTGGACGAACTGCCCGTCGACCACCGAGACCTGCGCGACGCGGCCCGTCGCCGTCGCCGCCACCGCCACGGTCGCGGTCGTCGGCGCGCCTTTCGCCGTCCCCGCCGCGGTCACCACTTCGGAGAACAGCTTCTGCCCGGCCGTGACCTTGCCCCCGATCGCCGGCAGCGTTCCTTCCACCTTGCCCGGCGCGGTGGCCACCACCGTGACGAGGTTCGCCGAGAGCTGCGCGTCGCTCGACGAGACGTAGTTCTGGCCCTGCCACCAGACGTAGTACGCCCCAACCCCGACGAGCGCCAGGATGACGATGATCACGAGCTCGATCAGGATCAGACGTCCGATCTTCACAGTGTCGCGCCGAGCCCGTTGGACTTGGCGCAGTCCCTCCTCCATGTACGGTCTTCCCCTCCGACGGTTCAGCCGATCAGCTTCGCGATGATCGACTCGATCGTCTCGAGTTCCTCGTCCGAAAGGTTCGAAAAGAGCTGGGCGACCTCGGCCTCGATGCGCTCGTGGGCCTCGCGCAGCATGGAGAGGGCAGGCGGGGTGAGGTGCACGGTGACCTCCCGCCGGTCCTCACGGCTGCGGCGCCGCTCGACGTATCCCTCGGCCTCGAGCCGGTCAAGCTGGCCCGTGATGCTGCTCGCGGTCAGTCCCGTCTCCCGCGCGAGATCGCTCGCCCGCATCGGGCCGAACTCCTCGAGCGTGCGCAGCACGGAGAGCTGGGCGATGGTCGCATCCACGCCCAACGGCTTCGTGCGGCTGTGCATCATGCGGCTCAGCCGGCGCACCTGGCGCATCACATGACGGACATGCTCCACTCGGTCGATCCCAGCGTCACTCCTTTCGCGTACGAGCATTACGGATCCGAACTTTTTGAAAACGAAGTTATCCTAGCATCGGATGCCGTCGCTTGCAAGAGGATGCTACCCAGTACTTAAGAGGAAGGGTGCCCGGCCGTCGGCCGGGCACCCCTGTTCTCGCGGATTCAGGCGCCTTGCGATGGAGTCGCGGGCGTTGTGCCGGTAGGCGTTGGCGTCGTCGCCCGCGTCAGCAGCTTGCCGATGACCGACACGACGCGCTGCGTGATCGCCTGCTGGCGCTGGGTCGTGAGCTTCGGGTGGTTCTTGGCGAAGTTCTGCAGCCAGGACTGGACGGCCGTCTGTGCCGTCCCCTGCAGCGCCTGCACGCTCGTCCCCGCGGGCAGCGTCAGGTTGCGCTGGCGGATCGCCTGCCGCAAGGACGCGGGCGACATCTGCAGCTGGGACGCGACCGCCTTCAGCCCGACCGCCACGCCGCGGCGGCCGATCCGGTGCCCGGCGTTTGCCTTGGCGAGCCCGATGCCCTTGAGCTTCGCCCGCACCTGCCTCGGCGTCATGTGCGAAACGCGCGCGAGTTCCTTCACGGCCCCCTCGCGGATCGCTGTGCGCGCCTGCTGCGGCGTGATGCCGAGCGCCTTCGCGACGGCTGCGACGCCGCGGCCGTGCGCACCCTGCGCCGCGGACTGCGTCACGGCGGCCGGCGATGCCGCCGAAGCGACCGCCGGCGCCACGACCGCCAGTCCGAGGCCGAGCACAAGCCCTGCCTTGATCCAGGTTCCCTTCAAGGAAACCCACTCCCTTCCTCCAGATCGTGCGGGCACATCCTAGTCTCTACGCTGTGGCTGAGAGCCCGCTGTGAGCGCGCCTCAGCCCACCTGAGAATGCTCCTCCGCGCGCGCGAGCAGGTCCGGCACGCGCCAGATCTCGACCGACACCGGACCTCCCCTGCGGGCGGCCGCATCCGCCGCGGCGGCGTCCACCTCGCCGAGCACCACGAGCAGCAGCTCCTTGGCGTCCTCCAATACCGCACGCCCCAGCGCGAGCGCGAGGTCGTCGCTCGTCAAGGGGCCGCGGCGCACGATGCGCGCGACGAGCCGCCCCTTGCGGCGCGCGCCGACGACGGCGAAGAACGCCTCCTCCGCCGCGATCCAGTGCGGCACGTAGTCGACGCGGGCTCCCTCCAGGCGCAAGAGCAGCGCGACCCGGTCCGCGAGTTCCCACATCGACTGCTCCTGCCACGCCTCCTCCGTCCGCATCGCCTGCAGCTGGCCGACGCGCAGGTGCAGGCCGCGGTCCCAGATCTGCCGCTCGAGCATCGCGAGCACGATGAACGGCAGGGCGACCGCCAGAGCGAGCAGCACCGCGAGCGGCACGCGCGAGGCGCCCTCGCCGGCGGCGAGCGCGGCGGCAGCCGCACCGGCCGCGAGCAGCGAGGCAGGAAGAGCCGCCGCGCTGGAGCCGGGCGGCGTCACCATGAGCGGCGACCATTTCCGGTAGAGCAGCATCCATCCCCCCGCCCTAGCATGCGCCCGCGTGCGCGGACGATGCGCTCAGCGGGCCTGGGGCAGCTCGATCGTGACGCGGGTGAAGCGGCCGCGCTCCGACTCCACATGGATCTCGCCGCCGTGCGCGAGCGCGACCGCACGGGCGATCGCGAGCCCGAGGCCGCTCCCGTCGCCCGCCGCCGCGGCGCGGTAGAAGCGGTCGAAGACGTGCGGCAGGTGCTCTTCGGCGATGCCCTCGCCGCGGTCCTCGACCGTCAGGCGCAAGAGGCCGCGGTCGGCGACAAGCCGAACCTGCACGGTGCTCTCCGCGGGCGAGTACTTGAAGGCGTTGTCGATGACGCTCTCGACCATGCCGAAGAGCGCCGCGCGGTCACCGAGCACCGTTGCGCCCTCGGCGACATCGAGTTGCGCGGGAGGGCGCCCGCGGCCCTGCGCCGCGATGTGCGACGCCTCGCGCACCACTGCGCCGAGGTCGACGGGCTGCGCGTTCTCCGGTACGGACTCCCCGCGCGCGAGCCGCAGGAGGCTCTCGGTCAGGTGCAAAAGGCGCTGGCCCTCGCTGTGGGCGTCTGCCGCGGCGCGCGCCTGCTCCGTCCCCTCCGGCAGGCTTCGCCGCAGATATTCGAGGTTCAAAAGCACCGTGGAGAGTGGGTTTCGCAGCACATGGGCCGCCTCCGCGGCGAAGCGCCGCTCGCGCTCTGCGGTCTGGCTCTGCTGGCGAAGGGCATGGGAGAGTCGGTCGAGCATCGCATCGAACGCCCGCGCGAGCTCCCCCATCTCGCCCGAACCGATCCGGCCGAGCCGCCGGTCGACGTCGCCGCTCCGGGCGATCCCCGACGCCGTGCGCACGACGCGGCGCAGGGGCGAGAGCACCTCGGCCGTGATGAGATAGGCGATCGCGGCGGCCAGGACCACGGCAACCGCGCCCAGCAGCACGAGGTAGTGCGCGATGCGCTGCAGCACGACCGCCGTCCCCTTGGCGCTGCGCGCAAGCGCAAGCCAGCGCCCGCCGCCGGTGGCCCGGAAGAGCACGCCGCGCTGCGCGCCGCCGCGGTAGATCTGCAGGCGCCCCGCGTGCCGTTTCGGCAGGCGCGGCAGGCTCTGCGGCCACTTGCCCCGCAGCAGCTGGCCCTGCGCGCCGAGCAGCGCGACCGTGGTGCCCGCGGGATGCAACAGGCGGTCCGTGCGCCGCAGCGTGCGCGCGATGCGCACGGACTCGGAGCGCAGGACAGCCTGCAGGTCGCGGGTGTACGCGCGCTGCACCAGGAAGTAGAGGCCGAGGGAGACGATCAGCATCGCCACCGCGACCGTGAGGGTTGCGGTGGCGGTCAGCTTCGCCCTAAGCGTCATCTTCCGCGGCAGGCTCGCGTAGGGCGTAGCCGAATCCGCGTACCGTCTGGATCAGTCGGGGTTGTCCAAGTTTTTTACGCAGGTAGCCGATGTACACTTCGAGCACGTTCGGGTCGCCGCCGAAATCGTAGCCCCACACCTCGTCCAGGATCTGCGCGTCGCGCAGCACCTGGCGCGGGTGGCGCATGAAGAAGCGCAGGAGTTCGAACTCCTTCGGCGAGAGCGCGACCCGCGCACCCGCGCGGCTCACGTCGCAAAGCCGCTCGTCGAGGCGCAGATCGGAAAAGACGAGTTCCGTGTCCCCGAGCTGGGTGCGGCGGCCCAGGGCGCGCGCCCGGGCGAGCAGTTCCTCCATCGCGAAGGGCTTGACGAGGTAGTCGTCCGCTCCCGCGTCGAGGCCGCGCACGCGGTCCGCGACGGCGTCCGCCGCGGTCAGGAGGAGGACGGCTCCCTCCTGCGTCGCGCGCAGGTGGCCGCAGAGCGAGACGCCGTCCTCTCCCGGCATGCGCACATCGACGATGAACAGGTCGTAGCGGCGCGACGCCATCGTGCGCGCCTCGGCGGCGTCGGCGGCTGTGTCGACCGCGTGGCCGTCGAGCCCCAGGGCGCGCGCCACCGCGCGCGCCAGGGGCTGGTCGTCGTCGACGACGAGGATGCGCATCTAGGCCTCGAACACCGGCGAGGGCCGCAGCGGCGCGAAGCGCGCCGTGAAGAAGCGCAGCCGCTTCGGCTCGAAGACGAACTGCAGGCCCGGGATCTGCTCGCGCTGCCCGTAGAGGTGGGCGACAGACTCGGCGACGACGTCCATGTGCGATTCCGTGTAG
>JAJYTV010000129.1 GCA_021792885.1 Bacillota bacterium | reverse complement strand
CTTGCTGCGGGGGAACGCCTCCTGCCGGCCCGCCTCGCGACGCAGGCGCGGATCATGGATCTCGTGACGCGCGTCGCGCTCGGTGATGGAGGGGAGGCCCTCGCGACGAGCGCCCGCTCGCTCGTCTACGTCGGCAGCGCGCAGGGCGCGGCCGCCGTCCGCTCGCAGCGCCCGCTCGCATTCACGATCGCGGTGGGGCGGGGGGCGCAGGGAGAGGACCTGAGCATCCCGGACTGGCCGGCGCTGCAGCGCCTAGGGCGCTCGGCGAGGGCGGCGCGGTGAAGCGCGGCGCCCAGGGCGCCATCTGGGCCCTGCCGCTCGCCTACGCGCTCAGCCAGGGCATCGGCGCAAGCATCTCCTACATCCTGACCTGCGCGGGACTCTTCGCGGCGCTGGGCTTCGTCGGTGCGCGCCGCGTGCGGATCCCGCTGCGCGCGGCGCTCTACCTCGGCAGCCTCGCCATCGTCCTGCATGAGGACCCGCGCAAGGCGCCGCAGCTCTTGCACAGGGTCCTGACGCTCGTCTGGCACCTGCGGCTGACCGCCCTCACGCCGCAGGAGTCGACGCTTTTGTACCTCGCGCTCGTACCGCTCCTCTTCCTCTTCTTCGAGCTGGGCGGCAGCGTGCAGTGGCGGATCTTCCAGGGGATCTTCGCCGTCGCGGTCCTCGCGGTGCTGCAGCGCCTGGACGTCGCCGTGACGGGCGAGGCGCTCCTCCTGTGCGCGCTCTTCTTCCCCGTGCGCTACTACGACCTCGCGGCGGAGCGCGGCGGCGAGGCGCCGACCGCGTTCGCCGCCGCCCTGCTCTTCGCCGCCGCGGCCTACGGCCTGCTCACATCGAACGCGCCGATCCTGCCGCACATCTCGACGGGCGGCAGCGGGCAGCGCCTCGCGCAGGGCTACCTCGCGAACCCGCAGGAGATCGACGTCTCGGCGCAGCGCAGCGGCGCGCGCTACTTCTTCGCGGCCGTCCGCCAGCCGGTCTACTGGGCGACCTACGTCGGCGAGCGGTACACAGGGCAGGGCTGGCTCGTCGGCGGCCGGTGGCGGGCCATGCAGCCGCTGCAGCTGGTCGGCGGGGTGCCGTCGGGCGAGACCGTGCACGCAGAGCGCCTCGTGCTCTACCGCAGCCTCCCGACCGATCCCGTCGGCGGGGCGCTCCTCACCGTGCTCTCGCCGTATGCGACCTGGCGCTACCGCGCGGCGAGCGCCTCCTACAGCGCGCCGGGATCGCGCATCACGGTGCTCGCGGCGCTGCCGCAGCCCGGGCGGGGGCTCTCGGGAGGAGGCGCCCCGCCGCCCACGGCGGAAGACCTTGCCGTTCCTGCGGGCGTGGACAGCAGCGCGGTGCGGCAGATCGCCTCGCTCGCTGTGCAGGGAGCGCCCCCGACGACGATGGGCAAGGCGCAGGCGATCATCGCCTACCTGCAGGCGAACGAGCGGTACACCCTGAATGTGCCGTCCGACCAGCACCGCGACTTCGTCTACGACTTCCTCCTCGTGCACCATGCGGGAGACTGCAACGGCTTCTCGAGCGCGTTCGCGATCCTCGCGCGGATGGACGGCATCCCGACGCGCTGGGTGAGCGGGTTCCTCCCTGGACAGCGCGTGCGGGGAGGATACCTGATCACCGCGGCGGACGCGCACAGCTGGGATGAGATCTACGTCCAGGGCGCAGGCTGGGTCCAGATCGACCCGACGCCCGGTTTCTCGGTCCCGCAGTCGCCGCCCGTGACCTCCACGCAGTCGGCGTCCGTCCAGGCGGCGAGCGCGCTCGCCAACGCGCGGCTCGCCGAGCGCCAGCTGGCTGGCTCGGTCCCGAACGGCCCCGGCCCCGGTGCCGCGGGCCCCGGGCTGCCCGCCTGGGCGGTGGTCGCGGTGCTGCTCGCGGCGCTTTCCTCGCTCGGGGCAGCCGGCCGGGCGACCTTGCCGAACTGGTGGCTGCGCGGGATC
The DNA here is from genome assembly GCA_021792885.1 of Bacillota bacterium. Lineage (GTDB taxonomy): Bacteria > Bacillota > Sulfobacillia > JAJZYS01 > JAJYTV01 > JAJYTV01. Next base: position 3,985 of record JAJYTV010000129.1, on the reverse strand, counting down.
GCCTTCGCGTTCCGCGATCCCTGGCGGCGCCGCGACACGGTCCGGCACTGGCTGCGCGGCAGGGCGCCCGCCCTGCAGGCCTACGTCGAGTGGCGCACCTACCGCCCGCAGGGGACCTGCCCCGTGACGCTGCGGGCCGCGAGGCGCGACCTCGGGCGGCTCTACCTGCACCGCCCGTGACGCGCGGGAGGCGCTGGCAGCAGGCGCCCAGCCGGTTTTAGCGCATCGGGCGCGGCTGGAAGACCGCCCTGCGCGGGACCCGATCGGCTGTCCGGGCACACGGTCCGGAAGGTGCGGCCGCCGCCGCGCAGTGCATCGCGCGCATGCGCGCGCCGGGTAATAACTGGACGGCGCTCGCGCCATACTACCCCCCGGATGGGGGGAGTTGCGATGGACTACGCGGCAGGGATCTTCACGTTCGTGCAGTTCTTCTTCGCGGTGGTGATCGGGCTCTACTTCTGGAACCTCCTGCGCACCCAGCAGGGCAGCCGCGTCGCGATCGACCGCGAATCGCGCAAGGAAGTCGAGAAGCTGCAAAAGCTGCGCGACATCTCCCTCACGGAGCCACTCTCCGAGCGCACCCGCCCGACCACGATGAACGACATCGTCGGACAGGAGGAGGGCATCCGCGCGCTGCGGGCAGCCCTCTGCGGGCCAAATCCGCAGCACGTGCTGATCTACGGCCCCCCAGGCGTCGGCAAGACCGCCGCCGCCCGCCTCGTGCTTGAGGAGGCGAAGCGGCTAGGCCATTCACCGTTCAAGCCCGACGCCAAGTTCATCGAGCTCGATGCGACGACAGCGCGCTTTGATGAACGAGGAATCGCAGATCCCCTGATCGGCTCGGTGCATGACCCGATCTACCAGGGGGCCGGAGCGATGGGCATGGCGGGCATCCCGCAGCCCAAGCCCGGCGCCGTCACAAAGGCCCACGGCGGGATGCTGTTCATCGACGAGATCGGCGAGCTGCACCCGTTGCAGATGAACAAGCTCCTGAAGGTCCTCGAGGACCGCAAGGTCTTCTTGGAGAGCGCCTACTACTCGAGTGAGGACCCGAACATCCCGCGCCACATCCAGGACATCTTCGAGAACGGCCTGCCGGCGGACTTCCGGCTGGTCGGCGCGACGACGCGCCAGCCGGAGGACCTCTCGCCGGCGCTCCGCTCGCGCTGCGTCGAGGTGTTCTTCCGTCCGCTGCGCCGCCCGGAGGTGCTGAAGGTCGCGGAAGGCGCCGCGCGCAAGGTGGACCTCGAACTGGGGGACGGCCCGCTCGACGTCGTCGCGGATTTCGCCCAGAACGGGCGCGAGGCCGTGAACATCGTCCAGATCGCCGCCTCGCTCGTCTTCACCGAAGGCCGCCAGCGCATCGAGCGCGCGGACGTCGAGTGGGTCGTGAACGTCGGCCAGTACTCGCCGCGCATCGAGCGCAAGATGCCGACCGAAGCGCGGGTCGGCGTGGCGACGGGCCTCGCTGTCGTCGGGCCGAACATGGGCACGATCCTCGAGGTCGAGGCGACGGCCAGGCACACGGGGCACGGCCGGGGACGACTGCGCGTCACCGGAATGGTCGAGGAGGAGGAGATCGGCGGCAAGGGGCGCACCCTGCGGCGCCGGAGCATGGGCCGCTCCTCGGTCGAGAACGTGCTGACGCTGCTGCAGCCGCTCGTCGAGGAGGATCTGCAGGACTACGACCTGCACGTGAACCTCCCCGGCGGCATGCCGGTGGACGGCCCGTCGGCCGGCGTCACGATCGCCGTCGCCATCTACTCCGCAATCGCGGGCCAGCCGATCGACCCGCTGCTCGCGATGACCGGAGAGCTCTCGATCCAGGGCGAGGTGCGCCCGGTGGGCGGTGTGCCGGCGAAGGTGCAGGCCGCCGTCGACGCGGGTGCGCGCCGGGTGCTCGTGCCGCGGGAGAACGACCAGGAGCGCCTGCACCAGCTGGGGATCGAGGTCGTCGCGGTCTCCCGCTTCTCCGCTGTTCTCGAGTACGCGCTCCTGCCGGCGCGCGAGCAGCAGGGCGCGCCGGCGATCGCCGCTCCGGACCACGCCGCGATCGCCGCGGCGCCGCTCGCGGCCCCACCCGGACGAGACCTTCCGGTCTAGGCGCACGGCCAGGGGAGATCGTGCAAGGCAGGCCTTTGCGGGTCTGCCTTGCGTGCGCTCGCACGCGGGAGGCGGCCACTGTGCGGTATGCTGTTCCCGAAGGGGGCGGCACGAGTGGAAGTTGCGATCTCCTACGGTGCGTCGGAGCGCGAGCGCGCCTTGTACACGGAGCGCCTCGGCGACCGCGCGGATCTCATCTACCTGCAGGACCTCGATGGAGAGGCCCGGCGGGAGGCTGCCCGGCGCGCTGACGTGCTGCTCGGGTGGAACCCTGGGCTCGACCTCGGCGGGGAGCTGCTTTCCGAGATGCGCGGCGTGCGGCTGGTGCAGCTGATCTCGGCGGGCGCCGACCACCTCGACCCGAGCGTCTTCCCCAAGGACGCTTTGCTCTGCTCGAATGCGGGGGCGTACGCGGAACCGATGGCCGAGCACGTGCTCGCGATGGCGCTCGCCCTGGGCAAGCGCCTTCTGCCGGGACACGAGGAGCTGCGCCGCGGGGTTCTCGACCAGCGCACGCCGTCGCGCACGCTGCGCGGCAGCGCGGTCGGGATCGTCGGATACGGCGGCATCGGCCAGGCCGTCGCGCGGCTGTTCCGCGCGCTCGGCTGCCCCATCCTGGCGATCAACCGGGGCGGGCCGATCGAGGACCCCGTGGAGTTCCAGGGGACCCTTGGCGACCTCGGGGAGCTCTTCTCGCGCAGCGACATCGTCGTGCTGACCCTCGCGCTGACGCCGCAGACCCGTGGCCTGATCGGCAAAGAGGAGCTCTCGCACCTGCGCGAGCAGTCGAGCTTCATCAACGTCGCGCGCGCCGCGATCGTGGACGAGGACGCCCTGTACGACCACCTCGTGGAGCACCCGAAGGTGCTCGCGGGGATCGACGTCTGGTGGGAGGAGCCGTTCCGCGGCCAGCCCTTCCGCATGCGCCGGCCGTTCCTCGACCTGCCGAACGTGCTCGGCTCGCCGCACAACTCCGGCGTCGCGAAGGGCGCCCTGTTCGGCGCCGTCGACCGCGCCGCCCAGAACGTCCTGCGCTTCCTCGAGGGGGCGCCGCTGCACGGCCTCTTGCGGCGCGAGGACCTCTTCGCGGGGTAGAACTGCGCCGCGCGGCGGAGGAACCGCCGCGGCGCGGCACGAACCAGAGCGCATGCACAAAAGCGCCCCGCCGTCACGCGCCTTCGCCTGGACGTGGCTCGCCCTGGCCGTCCTCGCCGCCTCGACCGCCGCGAGCCTCTTCCGGCTCGCGGCACTGCCTGCCCTCGAAGCGGCGGGACTGCGCCTCTTCCTTTCGGGCCTCGTGCTGCTGCCGTTCGGCCTCGCGGGCCTGCGGCGGCAAGGGAGGCCGGTCCTCGCGAGCGTGGCGCTCGCCGGCCTCGCGCTGGCGGTCCACTTCGGCAGCTGGGTCGAATCGCTCTACCTCACCTCGGTGGCCTCGAGCGTCGTGCTCGTCAGCGCGAGCCCGCTCTTCGTATTGCTTTGGGAGATCCTCGCCCGCGAACGGGTGCGGCGCGGCCAGTGGGCCGGCGCGGCGCTCGGCCTCGCGGGCGTCGTGCTGATCGCCGGTGGCGACCTCGGTCTGCACGGCCGAACGGCACTCGTGGGGGACGGGCTCGCGCTCCTCGGGGCGCTCGCCTTCTCCGTCTACCTGCGCGCGGGCCGCAGCGCCCGCCAGCACCTGCCCGTGATCTCGTACGCGGCGCCGGTCTACGCCCTTGCGGGCCTCCTGCTCCTCCTGCTGCAGCCCGTGGTCGCACCGCCGGTCTGGCCGCTCTCGGGCAGCGCGTGGCTGATGACGGGGCTGCTCGTCCTCCTGCCGACACTGGTCGGCCACACCGGCTTCAACAACGCGCTGCGGGAGATCCGCGCGAGCACCGTCGCGATG
>JAJYTV010000128.1 GCA_021792885.1 Bacillota bacterium | reverse complement strand
CGCGGTACCTCGACAGCCACGAGGTCTATAGCCCGAACTTCTCGCCGAGCCGCACAGGCGACCCGGTCGGCCGCTTCCTCTTGCGCACGCACCAAGGCTACTGCGACCAGTTCTCCACGGCCTTCATCATGCTCGCCCGCATCGACGGGCTGCCCGCCCGCTGGGTGGTCGGGTTCGCGCCAGGCCCCTACGACGCGCAGAGTCACAGCGAGGTGCTGCTCGCGAAGGACGCCCACTCCTGGGCGGAGATCGACGTGGCGCCGTACGGCTGGCTGCCAGTCGACCCAACGCCGTCGGCCGCCCCCACGCCGTCTCCCGCGCCGGCGAAGGCGCCCATCCCCGAGGGACAGGCACCGCACAGCCCGCAGGGAGACATCCTGGCGGCGCTGCTCGCACTCGTCCTCGCCGGCGCGGGCTACGCAGCCTTCCGCCGCGCGCCGGGACTGCGCGGCAGAATGCTGCGGCTCGAGCGCGGCTTCACGCGCCTGAGCCCGCTGCAGGGTGAGCGGCCGCCGACCTTGCGCGAGCGGCTCGCGGCCCAGCCGGAGCAGATGCAGGAGGCGCTCGGGCCGGTGCTGTCTGCGCTCGAGCAGTACCGCTACGGCCCGAGGCCGCCCGCGGAGGGCGAGGTCCTTGCCGCAGAGCGCGCGCTGCATGCGGCAGAGCGCCTCCCTCGCCGAAGGCGCGGCGAAGGGCCGCCCGCCTGAGCGGGGCAGAGGAGGAGGGCGCCCGGCGGGCGCCCTCCTCCTCTGCGTCTCCTCCTTCAGGACGCGGGCTCGACTTCGGGCGGCAGCGACGGCGCCGGCGTGGGCTGGTGCGAGAGCCAGAGTGCGAAGGCAAGCGCTGTCGTGTACCAGGAGAGTCCCAGCCCGAAGGCCAGGCTCACGAACTCGAGCAGCACGAAGAGGCCGGGCTGGGTCGGCACCGACGAGAGGCCGACGAAGTAGAGGCCCTCGTAGATCACGGTGCCTGCCACGTTGACCGCCCAGATCGCGAGCCACTGCGGGAAGCGCCCGTGCAGGTACTCCTGGCCGGCCGAGTAGATGGCGGTCGAAAAGCGCGTCCGCCCGACGAAGAGGCCCGCGGCCACGCTGTTGATCAGCGGGAAGATCGATAGGGAGACGACCAGCATCACCGCTCCCACCCGCAGCAGTAGACCCTCCATCAGGGGAAGGGCGAGACTGGGCGCAACCGCGCTCACGCGCTGCAGATTCGCCGTCTGCGCCAGGGTGGTGCCGAAGAGGGCGCCTGTCACGGCGCCCGTGACGAGGAAGAGCGCTAACCCGGCGACGATCGCCGTGCCGAGGAAGGCCGCGGACTTCCCGATCAGACGCCACCCGCGGAGGAAGTAGGGGCTCGGGGAAACGCCCGCGGTGGCCTCGCCGAGCGCGCCGTAGACGGCGCCAAGCACGAACAGCATGAGGAAGACGAGCAGGACGATGCCGAAGAGAATCCCAAGGACGGCGCTGCCCGTGACGGCTCCCAGCACGCCGCCGAGAATGGCCGCGATGATCACCGCGGGCACGATGGCGAGGAACTGCCAGATCACGCTCTTGCGCCGTTTCATGATCAGCCAGGCTCTTGCGAAGATCTCGCGCAACAGGACACCCCTCCACGATCCAACCCTTCGCTACTCGGCGAGCGCCCCCTGCAGGTGGAGGCTTTCGCGCACCGCATCGATGAACTGGCGTACCGGCTCCGCGAGCGGCGCGTCCGGGAGCAGCATGAACGTGACGGCATCCGGCAGCGCGAGCCCCGGAGCCGGGACCTCCATCAGGCGGCCCTCCAGCAGCTCCCGGCGCACCGAACGCTCGGGCAGGAAGGAGACGCCGAGTCCCTCTTCGACGAAGCGCTTCGTGAGCTCCACCTGCGTCACCGGCATGGTGCGCGGGTGGATGCCCTCGTCCTCTAGCCGCTGCAAGAGGGCGTTCCAGTACCCTGGATGCCCGTGACTGATCAGGATCTGCTCCTCGAGGAGCTGGCGCCAGTAGGCTGGCGCCTGGTCGTGGTCGTTCCCGTCGTGGCGCGCGGCGAGCACGACCCGGTCGCGCATCAGTTCTCGGCAGCGCAGGCGGTTCTGGCTCGGGTCGGCCGGCACCTGGGCGATCCCGACGTCCGCCGCGCCGCTCGCGACGATGCCCCCCACCTCGCGCGACGGCACGACCTCCACGGAGACGACGGCCGACGGGCGCACCGAAAGCAGGTGTCGAAGCGCGCGGGGCAGGAGGCTTCGCGCAGGCTCGGGCGAGACCGCGATCGCCACCCGCTCCACTTCGCCGCGGCGGTGGTCGCTGAGGTCCTGCATGGCGGACGCATAGTCCTTCAGGATCTGCTCCGCGTGCGGCAGGAACATCTCGCCGGCCGGGTTCAGTCGTACGCGGCGGCCCGCCCGGTCGAAGAGCGGCTCCCCGATCTCCTCCTCGAGCTCGCGGATCTGCGCGCTGACTGTCGGCTGGCTGAGCGAGAGGCGCTCCGCCGTCTCGCGGAAGTTCTCAAGCCGCGCCGCCGACACGAACGTGCGCAGGACGCGAAGGTCCACCGCGCTCCCCCTCCTTTGGATCTCCCGCAGTCGCCATATTATCGCATGTTCTGCGCCCGCTCAGCGCAGGACGGCAAGCGCCTGCACGCAATTCAGCGCGCCTATGGCCAGAAGGAGCGCGCCAGGCAGGTACGAGAGCGGCGGCCAGGCGGCGATCCTCCGCCCGAGGTACAGGCCTGCCGCCGCCATCGCCGGCGCCTGCAAGAGTAGCCAGAGCACGGCGGGCAGAGGGCTCACGTGCAGAGCCCCCAGCACAAGGCCGACCCCGAGCTCGTCCGTCGCGACGGCTGCCATCGCGAGCAGCGTCGCCCCGCGCTCCAGGATCTCCTGTGCCTCGTCCCCGCCTTCGCGGGCCTCGCGCAAGAGGTGGATGCCGAGCACGAGCAGGAGGACCCCCGCCGCAAGGTCCGCCCAGCGCGGGGCGAGCCCCAGGAGAAGGCGCCCGAGGCCGTAGCCGAGCAGTGGGGCCGCCGCCTCCGCCAGCGTCAGCGCCGCGATCGTGCGCAGCGGCGGACCATGTCGCGCGAGCGCCATCGCCACAAGCAGCGTGTCGAGCGAGAGGACCGGCAGCACGAGAATTCCATATCCGCCCATCGTGGATCGGTTCGCTGTACGGGGCCGCGAATCCCCCTCGCCCGCCTTCTTCAGGGCGCGCTGGCTCCGCCGGGTTCCGGCTGCAGGCCCCGGGCTCCGGACCCGCCCGCAGCGGAGAGCCAGGGCGCAAGGCGCGGGCGCAGCTCCTCGGCGAGCCGGAACGCGAGGTAGCGCAGGTGCAAGGGCAGGTCGGATTCCCCCGCGAGCAGCGTCTCCTCGCCGAACTGGCGCTTGAAGCGGTTCAGGCCGTGGTCGCCCTGGCGCAAGGAGCCCCCGCGCAGGTCGTAGACGGAGCAGCCCTGCCCCGTTGCCCAGTCGATCATGCCCTGCTGCAGCCGGTAGCCGGGCAGGTGGGCGCGGGCCCCGCTCGCCGAGGCGCCGAAGAGGTAGGTGGCACGTGATCCGAAGCGGGCGACGATTCCGGCCGCCGTCGCCTCGCCCAGGCGCCGCACGACCACGAGCTCCCCGAGGCCGCTCGCCTTGAGCACCCGCCATGCGGCCCGGTAGTAACCCTCCGCCCGCGTGGCGATGCCTTGGCGCCGGCTCGTGTCGCGCAGGAGTCCCCAGAAGTCCTGCAGACCCTCTAGGCCCTCGATCCGCCAGTCTCCCGCCGCGGCCGCGCGGTGCAGCTTGCGCCGCAGCTGCGGCGATGGCGCGGGCGCCCTGTCTCCCAAGGCACGCCGGAAGACGAGGTGGGGCTGGATGCCGCCGAATTCGCCCCGTGCGCGGCGCAGGCGGAAACCAGCCGCCTGCAGCGCGGCGTGCGGCAGTTCGTGCGCGGGCAGGTCCGGGTCGATGCGCCAGCAAAGGCAGCCAAGCTTTCGTCCGGCCTCCCGGGCGAAAGCGGCGAACTCGAAAAGCGCGCCCGGCACGGCCCCGACCGGTCCGCGCGGCAGGTAGCCGATCTTGAACCCGGGCCAGGGTTCACGAACGAGCAGGAGGGCCGTCTGGTCGACGCCGCCGCGCGCCGTGTGCCAAAACCGCCAGGGCTGCCAGCCGAACTGCTCCTTCAGCCGGCCCCAGGCGGCAGACTGCAGGATGTCCCCGCCGAGGGCGGCCGCCGCCTCATCGAAGGCCCACGCCGGGCGCAGACACTCCGCCCAGGTCATTGCGCCGGTCTCGCCACGAACCTTTGGCGCCAGAGCGAGAGGCGGGCGACGAGCGGTTCCGCAAGGCGGTAGAGAAGGTAGTTCGGCAGCCGCAGCGGGAGATCGAGCGGCCCGATGTAGCGCCGCTCGACGGCGCCCCACTGCATCTTGAAGCGGCGCAGGCCGCTCAGCGGGTGGCGCGCGTCGGAGGGCGCCATGCCGGTCATATCGTAACGCTCCGCGCCGCACTCCTCGGCCCAGCGGATCGCTGCCCACTGGCAGGCGTAGGCGGCCATGTCCCGCCGCCCGGCACCGTCCGACGCGCCGTAGAGGTAGATGGCGTGGCGGCCGAGGCGCACGGCGAATACCCCTGCGTAGTCCTCGTCGCCACGACCCGCCAGGAGCAGCGCTGCCTGGCCCGCATCGGCGAAGGCGCGCAGGACCTCGCTGTAGAAGCGCGACGCGCGCAGGTGGAAGCCGTCCCTGCGCGCCGTGATCTGCAGAAGGCGCAGGAAGGTGGAGCGGTCCGCCGTCTCGCCCTTGCGGGTCGCGATGCCGCGGCGCTCCGCGAGGCGCACGTTGTAGCGGCACTTGGGATGCAGGCGTTCGAAGTCGCGTTCGAGGTTGCCGCTCAGGGGAATCTCGGCGACGATGCGGGGCTGGATGCCCTGAAAGAGGCCGCGGCGGCGGCCGCGCCAAAAGCGCGGGGGCCGCTTCATCTCCTCGTCGATGCGCGGCTCGCAGACGAAGGCGAAGGCGCGCGGGAAGCGCCTTCGCAGAAGGCGCGAGAAGTCGCGCCAAGTGCCGCGCTTGCCCGGGTCGAGCACGGGGCCGCGCGGGGCGTAGAGGATCTCGCCGAACACCGGCACCTCGCGCCGCAGGACCGAGAGTGCGCCGATCACCTGGCCGTACTCGTGCAGGAGGAAGCGGTGGGGATGCCAGCCGAAGGCGCCCTTCACGTCGCCCCACGCCCAGCCTTGCAGCACGTCGCCCCAGATGTGCGCGCCGACGAACGCGTCGAATTCCACGCGGCGCGCCTGCGGGATCTCCTCGATCTCCAACTGCGTCCCCCCCGGCGCAGTCTGTCCTTGGGCGCGCGCTCGAATGCGCGCGCGCAGGGTGCGGCTGACCGCTTGCCCAAACGCGCCTTTGCTGGCAACAATCTGTTGGCTAGCACTGCCCAGTCCTTGGGACCGTAACTCCTGACCGATCAAGGGAGGAGTGACGGCATGTCAGGGCGATGGACGAAGATCATAGCGGTTGTCGGCCTCGCCGTGGTGCTGGGCGGCTGCAATCCGACGGCCGCGCCGAACAAGAGCGGCACGGCAGCCGAGCCGCTGCGTCGTAGCGCCTCGCGCATCACGCGCGGCACGGACCGCATGATCCGCGGTTCGACGACGCGCAATGCGGCGGGTACCACGACGGCGAACCGCGGCGGACTGTTCGGCATGTTCTCATCGAGCAACACGCGCACCTCGAACCGGATGGGCGTCGGCACCATGAATCGCGCTGGGACGACGGCGCGCATGGGGACCGGCACGATGGGCGGCCGACGCGGCATGACGACGGGCGCCGGCATGAGCAGCGGCAAGAGGACGAGCAACGTCAGCGGCAAGGGCATCACGAACGGGTTCGGCACCAGCTGGAACGGCGCGACGTCGAGCCCCAACACCTCTGCCAGCAAGGGGTTCATGGCCGGCCGCACGGGTGCCTTCAACATGCGCGGCCAGACCGGCCGCATGGGCGGCACCGCAGCGAGCAGGACGCGTACCGGGATGCTGATGGGCGGTACCATGGCCGGCAAGAGGGGCGGCACCGCCGCGAGCGGCACCCGCACGGCG
>JAJYTV010000127.1 GCA_021792885.1 Bacillota bacterium | reverse complement strand
GACGCGCGAGGCGCACGCGGCGCACGACGCGGTCGCCCTCGCGCGACAGAGCCTCGTCTACAGTCCGCTCCTGCGCCGCCGGCGCGGCGACGCGCAGGCGCTGCACGCGGCGCTCGACGCGCTCGAAGTGGCGACGGACGCGGTGCGGGGCATCGCGGCGAGCCTGTCGGCACTCGGCGAGGGGGGCATCGAAAACCTGCCGCGCCCTGTGCTCGGACATGCGGCGGATGTCATCGCGGCGTTCGGCGGCTACGTGGAGCACCCGACGCACGAGGACGCGGCGCGGCTCGGGGCGGCCGCGCGCAGGCTGCAGCGCGGGGCGGCCCGCAGCCTGCGGCTGCTCGCTGCGCCGCGGCGGGCGGAAGTGCGCCGCGAGGTCGGCGCGGTGCTCTCGGCGATCGAGCGCCTGCGGCGCGAACTCGGGCGCGCCCGCCGCCGCCTGCGCCAGGCGTAGAAATCTTCGGACGAGAGAGCCGGCGGCGCCAGCGCCGGCGCGATTGCCCATTGCCTGCAGGCGGCCTGCGCGGTAAGGTGGAAACAGATTCAACCGAACGGTCGGTCGAAAGGAGGGGTGCAGGTGAAGCGGCCGCAGGAGATCCTGGACGCGGCGGCGGACCTTTTCCACCACCGCGGCTACCATGCGACGACGGTCGAGGACATCGCGAGCGCCGTTGGACTGAAGAAAGGAAGCCTCTATCACTACATCACGGGCAAGGATCTCCTCCTCAAGACGCTTGCGGAGGAGACGATCCAGGGGTATGTCGCGGACGCCCTGCCGATCGCAGGCGGCGAGGGCAGCGCGTCCGAGCGGCTCTCTCGCGTCATCGAGGCGCACGTGCGCAGGCTGTGCAGCGCGCCGGAACGCGTCACCGTGCTGGTGCGCGAGGCGCACTACGTGCCGGACGCGCTCGCGAGCGACGTGCGCGCGAGCACCCGGCGCTACACCCACCTCCTTTCCGATCTGATCGCGGAGGGCGTGCGCAGCGGCGAGTTCGCCGACACCGACCCCGGCATCGCCGGGCTCATGCTGCTGGGCGCCCTGAACTGGGCCCATCGTTGGTACCAGCCGGACGGGCGCCTGACGCCCGAGGAGATCGGCAGGCAGTTCTCGCAGCTCTTCCTGCGTGGACTGCAGAGGAGGGGCAACGACGATGTTTCGGTTTGACTGGGATGAGGACAGCCGGGCGGTCGCGGAGCTGGCGCGGGACTTCGGGCGCGCCGCCGCCGCGTCGGACCGCGAGGCGGCCGAGACGGGAGCCGTGCCCGCGGGGCTGCGCAAGCAGGCCGGGGAACTGGGGCTCTTCGATCTGACCCGCAGGGTGGAGGACGGCGGGCTCGGCCTTGCGGCCCTCGCGGCCGGGAGCGCCGTGACATCCCTCGTCGCGGAGGCGCCGACAATCGGGACGGCGCTCCTGCTTCCGGAGATCGGCAGCCCGTTCGGTGCGCCGGCGGGCGCCTTCTTCGCCGACGGCGGGGCAGGCGCGGGCGGCTACCGCCGCCCGGCAGGGCTGCGCCTCGAGCGCGGCCGCGTCACGGGCCGCATCGCGTTCGCGGCTGCTGCGCCCGGCGGCGGCGAGGGCTTCCTCGTCGCGCAGGCGGGCGACGGCGACCGGCTCTGCCGCGTCTCTGCGGGCGCCTGCGCGCTCGAGGACGCGCCTTCGATGGGCCTTTCGGCGATGCGCCGCGTCAGCGCAGCAGTCGACGGCGACGCGGCGAGCGACACGCCGTTCGGCGCTGCGGAGCGCACTGGCCTCTTCCTCGCGCAGGCGCCCTTCTTCCACGGCTACGGCCGGGCCGCGCTGCACTACGCGCGCGCCTACGCCGCCGAGCGCCAGGCGTTCGGCAAGGTGATCGGCGGGTTCCAGGCGATCGGATTCCTGCTCGCCGACGTCGCGATGGAAGTCGAGGCGGCGGAACTCCTCTGGCAGGAAGCCGCCTGGCGGGCCGCCCAGGGCGAGGAGGCGCTGCGCCTTGCCGCGGACGCGCTGCGCGCCGCGAAGGACGCGGCGTACTTCGCCGTGAACAGCTGCGTCGGCATCCTCGGCGGCCACGGGTTCGTCGACGACCATCCGGCGGAGCGCTGGCTGCGCGACGTCGAGACGCTCTCCGCGCTCACGGGCAACCGGTGGGCGCTCGGGCAGGCAGGGGCAGAGTCCGCGCAGGGAGAGGAGGCGCACGGCGTTGCCTGACTTCTTGGAGACGGAACAGGAGAAGACCGTGCGGGCGTACCTCAATCACTTCGCCCGCACCGAGATCCGTCCGAGGTCCCTCGAAGCGGATCGCATGCAGGACATCCAGCCAGACTTCTACCAGGCCGTGCAGCGCAGCGGCATCTCGATGGAGATGATGCCGCGCAACCCCGGCAGCCGCAGCAAGGAAGGCGAGCAGCGCGAGCACACGACGCTGCGCCTCTCGGTGCTGGCGTCGGAGGAACTGTCGTGGGGCGACGCGTCGTTCCTGCTCTCGCTGCCCGGTCCCGGCCTCGGCGGGCCCCCGGTGAGCTTCATCGGCACGCCGGAGCAGCGCGAGCGCTTCTTCGCGATCTTCAAGGACACAGAGCACCCGCACTTCGGCGCGTACGCGCTGACGGAGCCGGAAGCGGGTTCCGACGTCGCGGGGATCAAGACGCGCTGCGAGGCGGTCAACGGCGGCTACAGGATCAACGGCACGAAGACCTTCATCACCAACGGGTCGCGCGCCGACTGGGTCGTCGTGTTCGCCTCGATCGACCCGAGCCTCGGCCGGGCCGGCCACCGCACCTTCGTCGTGGAGCGCGGCACACAAGGCTTCAGCGTCGGCCGGCGGCACCACAAGCTCGGCCTGCGGGCGAACGACACCGCGGAGCTCGTCTTCTCCGACTGCTTCGTGCCGGAGGAGAACCTGCTCGGCGGGCGGGCCCACTACGAGCAGAGCAAGGAAGGGTTCAAGGTCGCCATGGCGACCTTCGACTCGACGAGGCCCCTCGTCGCGGCGATGGCCGTCGGCATCGCGCGGGCCGCGGCGGAGCGCGCCCGCGAGCTGATCGAGGAGCGCTACATGCTCGGGCGCGCGCTGCCGCGCTACCGCGCCCTGCGCGAAGCGCTGGACGACATGGACCGCCGCGTGCGCGCCGCGCGCCTTCTGACCTGGAAGTCGGCCTTCCTCGCCGACGTGCGCCAGCCGCAGAGCCGGGCCGCGTCGATGGCGAAGGCGTACGCGGGGAAGGAAGCCGTGCTGATCTGCCGCGAGGCGCTCGAGCTGACCGCGGACTCGGGCGAGGTGCCGGATCCCTTCCTCGAGAAGTGGTTTCGCGACATCCGCGTGTTCGACATCTTCGAGGGGACGGCGCAGATCCAGCGGCTCGTGGTCGCACGCCGGCTCTTCGAAGAAATCGGTGCCAAGGTGGGACTCTGATGCGCGTCATCGCGTTCGTGAAGTCGATCCTCGACCCGGAGGCGCCGCCCGGCGCCATCCGGTTCGAGGCGGGCAAGGCGGTCGGCGACGTACCGCAGGTCCTGGGACCCTACGAAGGCAATGCCCTCGAGCTCGGCGTGCAGATCGCGGAGGCCTCCCAGGGGGAGCTGCGGGTTGTCGCCCTTGGAGGGCAGGAGCAGGAGACGGGGCTGCGCAAGGCGCTCGCGCTCGGCGCGGTGGCGGCAGTGCGGGTCGACGTGTCGGGGGGCTTCCGCGACCCGCTCGACACGGCGGGAGAGCTCAAGGCGGCGGCTGACGCCCTCGGCGGCGCCGACGTCTACATCTTCGGCCGGCAGGCCGGCGACTGGGACCAGGGCGTGACGGCCGGACTCTTCGCCGGCCTCTCCGGGCTGCCGTACGTGCCGCTCGTGCAGGCCGGGGAGGTCTTGGGGGCGGGCCTCAAGCTGCGCCGCGAGATCCCCGGCGGGTACGAGGAGGGCGAGATCGCCGCGCCGTGCGTGCTCTCGGCCTCGAACGGGCCGGGAACGCTCCTGCGGCTCCCCAAGGTGAAGGACGTGATGCTCGCCAACCGCAAGCCGATCGAGGTGCGCGAGGGCGGGAAGGCGAGCGCGGGCTTCTCGCCCGCGTCGCTCGAAGCGAGCGTGACGCGGCGGGCCGGACGCCGCATCGAAGGCGACCTGAAGGCGCAGGCCGAGGGGCTTGCGCAGGAACTGCGCCGGGTCATCCCCGGGATCGGAGGTGGCGCGTGATGCGCGTCGGAGCACTCGTCCGCAGCGACGACCAGAGCGCCCTGGAGGTCCTCTCCCTGGCGCAGGAACTCGGCGGCGGCGCCGCAGAGACCTACCTCATCCTGCCTGCGCCGCAGGCGCAGCACCCGGCCGCCGGCAAGGCGCGCGCGGTCGTGCTGGAAGGACTCGCGGACGCGGACCCCGCCCAGCTCTTCGCAGCGGCGGAGGCCCTCTTCGGCGGCGCGGCGCCGGACGTGGTGCTGCTCCCGGACGGCCCGCTCTTCGAAGCGGTCGGGGCGCGCCTCGCCGGGAGCCTCGGGCGTCCTGCGGTGCGCGACGCCGGCTCTGTCGCGCTCGACGGCAGCCGCGTGCGCGTCGTGAAGGGCGCGTTCGGCGGCAAGGCCGCGCTCGGGCTCGAGACGGAGGGCGGCGCGGTCATCGGCGTGCGCCAGGGCGCGCACCCTGCGCAGGACCTCCCTCAGACGAGCCTCGAGATGGTGCAGATGGCGCCCCCGGCGCCGCTGCTTTCCGGGCGCAAGGCGGTGCGCGACAGTTCGGGCGACGACCTCGGCCGCGCGAAGGTGATCGTCTCGGGCGGGCGCGGCCTCGGCAGCGCCGAGGCCTATGCCGCGCTGCGCGATGTCGCGCAGCTCTTGGGCGCGTCGCTCGGCGCCTCTCGCGCCGCGGTCGACGAGGGCTGGGCCAGCCCCAGCCAGCAGGTCGGCATCACCGGGCAGAAGGTGGCGCCGGAGGTCTACGTCGCGATCGGCATCTCGGGCGCGAGCCAGCACCTCAGCGGCATGTCCGGCGCGAAGTTCGTCGTCGCGGTGAACCGGGACGACAAGGCGCCGATCTTCGAGGCGGCCGACGTCGGCGTCGTCGCCGACTGGCACGCGCTGTGGCCGGAGCTGCGGCGGGCCCTCGCGGGGGGTTAGGCCGTGACGCCGCATCGCGTCATCTACTGGAACATCCCGGACCACGAGTGGATGTACCTGCCGTTCGCGATCCTCGTGATCGTGTTCAGCTACGGCGTCTACCGGCGCTACCGCGTCTGGAGGACGGGGCAGCGCCGGCCGCTGCGGCCGCTCGGTCCGCGCCTGCGCCGGCTCATGCAGCACGCCGGCCTGCAGCAGCGGGTCGTCAAGAAGCGCCTGCAGGGCTACGCGCACGTCGCGCTGGCCGTCGCGTTCGTGCTGCTCTTCATCGGCACGCTCGTCGTGATGCTGAAGGCGGACTTCGGGCTGCCGGTGATGCAGGGCGCGTTCTACCTCTGGTTCGAGTCGTTCACGCTGGACGCCGCCGGCCTCGCCGGCATCATCGCGCTCTGCATCTTCCTCTGGCGCCGCTACGGGCTGCGCCCTCAGGCCCTGACGCGGGAGTGGGCGGACTTCTTCGTGCCCTTCTCGCTGCTCATCATCCTGATCACCGGCTTCGTGCTGCAGTCGATGCGCATCTACGCGACGCACGACCCGTGGGGCGCCTACTCCTTCGTCGGCTTCGCGCTCGCGAACCTCTGGGGGGCGCTGCACCTCGGCATCCCGGCGGCGCTCATCATCCACCGCTCGCTCTGGTGGTTCCATCTCCTGCTCGCGTTCAGCTTCCTCGCCGCGATCCCCTACAGCAAGCTCTTCCACCTCTTCACGAGCCCGCTCGCGATCTTCCTCTCGGAGCCCGAACGCCCGAAGGTGCTCGACGCACCGAACCTCGAGACGGCAGAGCGGCTCGGCGCGAACTTCCTCACCGATCTCACCGTGAAGGATCTCGTCGACCTCGACGCCTGCACCGAGTGCGGGCGCTGCCAGGACGCGTGCCCCGCCTTCGCCTCCGGCAAGCCGCTCTCGCCGAAGCAGCTGATCATCGATCTGCGCGAGCACGCCCACCGGAGGCCGGCGGAGCCCCTGACGCTGGCGATCAAGGACGA
>JAJYTV010000126.1 GCA_021792885.1 Bacillota bacterium | reverse complement strand
GCCCCACATGCACACCAACAGTCAGGGGCGCCTCTTGTACCGGCCTAAGTCCGAGGTATCCGAGCACCGCAAGAACCACCAAAGCCGCGACCAGCCATATACGCCGGCGAAGCCATGCCATAAGCAATTCCTCCCTAGGCAACCCATCCGAGAGCGATCGCTCCCGCTAAGAGAACGAGCCCGACGCCTGCGACTCGTAGGCGCCATCTGCCGACGCCAAGTCGCGCGATTAGCGCATCCCACAGGTAGAGAAGCACGACAATGCCAAGGAAACCGCCTATTGCGGCGAGCGACGTCACCCCCGCTGCGGCAACCCAGTCGCCGGAGTAGCCGAGCGCCTGCGCCGCGTTGATCGCCTGCGCGTTGCCGCAAAGTCCACCTGCTATAGCGCTTGCCGCCCCGAGCAGGAGGGCACCGGTCGTGTCGATGTCACTCTTGTCCTCGGCAGGCCTATGCCTGAGTCGCGCCCAGAGCATCGGAACGCCGAGAAGTCCGATACCTTCCAAGACGATAAGGATGGCCCCGCCCATGGCGAGCGCAAAGCGGTGCGAGAGCAGGTATTGCGACATCGGGGTCCCATAGAGGTTGAGAACCAAGTACGCAAGAGAAAACCCACCTGCGAACGCCACAGCGCGCCCGCGC
Organism: Bacillota bacterium; assembly: GCA_021792885.1. Classification (GTDB taxonomy): domain Bacteria; phylum Bacillota; class Sulfobacillia; order JAJZYS01; family JAJYTV01; genus JAJYTV01. Next base: position 5,425 of record JAJYTV010000126.1, on the reverse strand, counting down.
GCAGCTTGCCCGGTTCCTCCTGCCGATCCGACCGCCAGGGCCGCGACCAGGACAGCCCACGAACAGAGGTATACGATGCCGAGGAATGCGTTCAAAAATATGGTGTCGTAGGACATGAACGTCACCGTGCCTTCTGGTCTGCAGATTTCGGCCCGCGATGTGCGCCTCGGCCATGAAGCCGCTGCCAACCCCAAACGAGCCCCGCGACGGGCAGGACCAAGAGACCCGCCGCGAAGGCGTCCGCCACCGGTTGATCGGGGTGTCCGAGCGTCATCGGCCAGAGCACGGACTGACCCCGTGGCAGATCGGTTGCAGAAAAGACCTTGAGCCGGGTCCCGCCGAGCACCGTGTTGGTCACATACCGGAATGGAGCGGAGGCAAGACCGGACGGGTAAATGCCCGGCCCGAACATGAGGATGGCCGACGCCACTCGCTGCCCGAACGTCTCGTCCCAGACGAGCGGCTGGCTTGGCGGCAAACGATAAAGCAGCACGACGCTCGCACCTGGAGATTGAATCTCGACATCGCCTTCCGTGACTCTAACGATCTGCCCGTGACTCCCCAGTCGGACCGCATCGGCATTTGCGGGAATGTCCACGTTGACGACGCGGGGAGCTGTGCCGGGCACCTGCACCGACTCCCAGACCTGGACGAAATCGGCCTTGCGGACCGCGACGATCTCGAGCTTCAGGCCTCCGGATGCCGCCGCGGCAGGAGAGGCAAGCCCGAGCGCTGCGAGGCATCCCACGACGACCGGTAGGAGGAGCCTCTGCCTACTCATCCATCCACCTCCTCACCCTTCGCACGCTCCATGCCTGCCAGACGGCTATAGGCCATATGCTCGTCAACCTCTGAAAACGGGTCCAGGACTCCCCTGCCTCGCAGGAGAGGCATCACAACGAGCACGACCCCCGCCGCAATGTAGGCGAAGAGCACAGCCGCGTTCAGCACCTCATCGACCCCCCGAGAGCGCGACCGTGGGCGAGCCCCTGATGCGCTTGCGGCTCGCGAGAGAGACCAGAGCGCCAGCGACCGCAATGGCTGCCCCGCCCCAAAGCCAGGAGACCATCGGATCGACGAAGACCTCGACCGTTGCGCCGTGCAGCCCCTGTGTCGACGTGAGGACGACGTAGAGGTCCATAAGCGGCGTGGAACGGATCGCTACGCGGGCGATCGGCTGTTCGTACCCCGGATACAGCATCTCTGCGGGTCTCAGGTCCGACGAGCCCGGCATGCTCAGATCGGCCAAGACTTCCGTGTCCTGCCCGACCACTTGGTACACGTTCCCTGCGTAACGAAGGTGATACCCGCCGGCAGTGATCACCTGGCCGGGTCTCGTCAGGGTATAGCTCGCCTCCTCGCGGTAGAAGTAGGATGCCGCGAGGCCAATGAGCATGGCTGCGACGCCGACATGGGTGATGAATCCGCCATAGCGGTGTCCATTACGCCTCAGGCGATGCCAGAGCCCTGGGGCGGAGTTCGATCTGGTTGACCGCATTCTTGGGGATACAACCCGGATGAACTCCCGGAAGTGCGTCGCCAATGTGAAGGAGACCGTAGCCAGTGTGGCCAGGGCGCGCCAGTCTGCTCGTAGCCCCATGTGAACAAGGAACGCCCAGCCGAGCGCTGTCGCCACCAGAGCAATTAGGACAGGCCACAGCAAGCCTCTTCTGAGCAGTTTCGGATGCGTGCGCTGCCAACCGACTACCGGCGCAAGACCCATCGCGAGTACCAGGAGGTCTCCGAGCGGTCCTGTCGTCTGGTCGAAAAAGCCGCTGCTCACGACCATCGTCCGGCCAAGCATGTCGGCCGAGATCACCGGGAAGATCGTGCCCCAGAAGATCGCGACGGTGGCGAGCACCAGAAGGATGTTGTTGAGCATGAAGCTGGATTCCCTCGACAGGACATTCTCGAACAGCCCATCCTCACGCAGCAGACGCCGGCGCGACCAGATCAGGTACCCTGAGAAGACCAGGGCCACGAGGAAGTAGAGGAAGAAGTAGAAGCTCACCGGCGAGTTCGAAAAGGTGTGAACTGAGGGCAGAAAGCCGCTTCGCGTCAGGAATGTGCCGAAGACCGTCAGCAGGAAGGCTCCTGAGAGCAGCAGCATGTTCCAGAAGCGGAACATGCCTCGTCGCTCCTGAACCATGCCCGAGTGGATGAGGGCGGTCGCCGCAAGCCAGGGCATGAGCGCGGCGTTCTCTACCGGATCCCAGGCCCAGTACCCGCCCCACCCGAGCTCCGTGTAGGCCCAGTAGCCTCCAAGGATGAGTCCCAGCGTAAGGAATGTCCATGCAATCAGCAGCCACCTGCGACTCAGGTGAATCCAAACGTTGTTGTCCTGCCTCGCGATCAATGCGGCCATGCCGTACGCGTAAGGAACGGCCATGCCGATGAACCCAAGGTAGAGATTCGGCGGGTGGACAGCCATCCAGACGTTCTGCAGAAGCGGATCGAGGCCCGCCCCGTCGTAGGGCGTCCCCGCAAGCACCGCAAATGGAGGCGACACAAAGTTGAGCAGGCCGAGGTAGAAGACGAGGATGCCAAGCAGGATGGCCAAGGCATACGGTACAAGGATCCGACCCTTGTCTGGCTGCTTAACCGCGACATACGCCATGTAGAGCGATGAGATCCAAGACCAGAACAGCAGCGACCCCGTACTGCCTGACCAGAGCGCGGCCATCTTGAGGTATAATGGCAGGCCGCGATTGGTCTCCTGTGCTACATCTGCCACATGGAAGTTGCCGCTGACGAGAAGGTACTCGAGTGCGAAAACGGCACCCGTCACAAGGGCCGCCGTCAATACGGCTGCGCCTTGCGAGCTCAGCCACAGGCGCGCACTGCGCCGCCTCGCGCTCCACACCGAGGTCACGAAGGCATATGCCGCAACGAGCAGCGCCAGGAAGAGTAAGGTGTGTCCTAGCCAGACGATGTCAGTCCACCTCCCGAGTGCGCCTGGGCAGGCGCGAGAGCCAATGTGCGGCTGTCCAAAGCAGCGCTCCTGCGAGGAGAAGCCAGAGGCCGCTGTAGAAGACGGGCGGAGGCGCAGGGTCCACCTCGACGTTTAGGCGCAGCGGTCCCGCCGGCAAGTTCGTGGCGTTCGCGCGTGTGAACTCCATCCCGTTCAACCAGGTGGAGCCTTGCGCATAGAGGTGCTGGTTGAGCTCAATCGGCACGCTCACCCCTGGACTCGTGTAGACCCAGAGCTCACGTACCGCCAATGTCCGCGGCCAATCGAGGGACATCCCCGCGCTGGGATTCTCAAAGACGTAGAGGAAGGACGCGCTCTTGGCCCCTCCCGGTATCCGGAAAGCCCTTCGCGCCGCAACCCACGCAATTCCCGGTGTCCGAGGTTCTGCCGCCGCTCCGGGCGGGGGAGTCCAGTACAGGGACGCGTGCGAAGACGAGAAGCGAAGGTCGTCAACGACGACGAGCTGGTGTACCTCCCCGATCAAGGTGATTCGCTCCGTCTGAATGGTGGCGGTCGACCGATCCGCAGCGGCTGCTCCCGTCGCTAAGGAGAAAGCGGCCAGCATGCCGATGGCCACGCCGACGATCGCCTTCCTCATGGGCTCCGCACCACTAAGCCCCGCAGGGCGGCGTACATCTCCTGGTAGCTCATCTGCCCCGACTGGGTCAGGCGGATGACCCCTTTGCGATCGATGAAGACCTGCAGCGGGATGTTCTGCACGAGGTAGATCGTGGAGGCCGAGCCGGTCTTGTCGAGCACGATCGGATACGTAAGCCCGAACTCTTGCCTGAACTGCCGTACGTCAGCCACGCTGCGCTCAGAGATGGTCATGTCCACACCGATGACGACCGCCCGTTGCCCCATCTGCCGACTCAGCCGCTCCAGGTCCGGGGCCTCCGCACGGCATGCCGGACACCAGCTGGTGAAGAAGTTTAGGTAAACAGGTCGCCCTCTCAGTTGCGAAAGGGTTAGCGAGCCACCGCTCAGCTTGGGCAGGGTGAAATCCGGTGCGACAGCCCCCTGCTGGGCACCCGCCCGCGAGGCGGATATGGCGGACAGCATCTGCTGGCGCGTTGTCCAGAGGAGAACCGCCAAACCGAGAAGGACGGCCAGAGGTACGCCACGCGCGATGATCCGTTGGAGATCAAATCGCCGCCAGCGTCTCTTCATCTCCCGCCCTCCTCCACGCTTCGCTCAGCGCTGCTCATATCCCGGACAGCACGGCCAGACGGCCTGTCATCATGAGCACCCCGAGTCCCACCATGAGAATGCCGGCTGCATACTGTGCGATCCTTGGTACAAGCGGCGGCATACGCAACTTCGGAACCAGCGTCCACGCTGCAAGGAGAAGCAAGAGCGGTACCACAAGGCCCAAGGCATAGGCGCCAAGCAACGTGATGCCCGCAACCGCCCTCGCCTGGGTCGAGGCAAGGATCAAAACGCTGGCGAGAATCGGCCCGGTGCATGCAGTCCAGCTAGCCGCGAAGATGGCGCCGAAGAAGAAAGCGCTGGCCGGTCGCAACGTTTTGTGGTCGAAGGGAATCGACCTGTCGCGCAGGAGTGGCCTCCACTTCAAGAGCCCCAGCACCTGGAGACCCATCACGACAACCACAAGGCCGCCGAAGTAACGAAACATAGGCAGGTGGAGGGACATCCAGCGACCGATGGCTGACGCTCCGTATCCGAGCGCGACGAAGACCGCGGCGAACCCCAGCACGAAGAGGGTGACGCTCAATACCCGCCCTGCCCTGGTTCGGGCATGGGTCAGGAGAGCGAAGTACGCGGGGGCAAGCGGTATGAAACAAGGCGACAGGCAGGACGCCACGCCGGCCGTAAAGGCGAGGAACAGGGGTACCAGACGCAGCCATCCTCTGCTTTCGAAGAGTGGAAACGAGGGGAACGGATCTCACAATTGAACACTATCCTACTTAGTGTATTGAGGCAACAGAATATCAATGGTGGCTGATGCCGCAGGAACCGACAAGCGAAGCCCAGACGAGCACAGAAATAGCCAAGCTCGGGGCAACTCCGAAGCGTCGACCCAGCGTCGTCGGGCGCTTGGGCTCCATCCCGGCGAGCAGTGCGATTCGGGCTTCGGCCAGGTCGGAGAATCGTGCGGATGCCCACCTGGGGCCAGCCATTCTCATCCTCGGTGTCTGCAACATTTTGATGAGGGCACCGAGGAGCACCTCCGGTGAGCTGCCCAAAGTGGCGAAGGCGTCTGCCGCCAGCTCCTTCGCCCGCTCGAATTCTTCCACCGATCTCGTCACAGCCGGCAGCCAGAAGAACCCCTCGCGAATCGCCCGCGTGAGAAGAATCTTGAGGGGATCTCGACTGCGAACGTGGTAGATCTCGTGTCTGAGAACGGCCTCCAATTCCGCATCCGAGAGAACATTTAAGAGTCCAGTCGTACAGACGACGAGGGGGCGATATAGGCCCACTGTACGAACGTCA
>JAJYTV010000125.1 GCA_021792885.1 Bacillota bacterium | reverse complement strand
CAGGAGGTATCCGACCAGCAGCAGGCCGAGGACTAGCCATGACGCGCGGAAGAGCTTCGGGTCGCGGATGGCTTCGCGAGGCTCCTTGAGGCCATGGACAGCGACATTTCGCGGCAGGTCTCGCCGGAAGAAGACGTAGAGCGCCAATAGGCTCGTCGCGATCGCGACAAGATCCACGGGCACCATGCGGACGGCGTAGCTCACGAAGCCAATGTGGAAGAAGTCCGCAGAGACGATGTTCACGAGGTTTGAGACGACCAGCGGCAAGGAGGTCGAGTCTGCGATGAAGCCGCCAGCCATGACGAACGCGAGGATCGCGGCGGGACGGAGTTTCAGTGCCTTGACCTGCTCGTAGACGATCGGGGTGAGGATGAGCGCGGCGCCGTCGTTCGCGAAGAACGCCGCGACAAGCGCACCGAGGAGCAGCGTGTAGACAAAGAGGCGCAGGCCGCTGCCGCGTGCCTGGCGGGCCATGTGCAGGGCCGCCCACTCGAAGAAGCCGATCGCGTCGAGTACGAGCGATATGAGGATGATGGCGACGAAGGCGAGCGTTGCATCCCATACGATGCTAACGACCGTCCCGACATCCCGCAGGGTGACGACACCGAGCAGCACGGCCAGGAGGCCACCGACCGCGGCGGGCCAGCCGATCGAGAGGCCGCGCGGCTGCCAGATCACGAGCACCAGGACGGCGACGAAGAGCATCAGTGCGAGTACGGCATGAAGCACTCGGAGGGACCCTCCTCTGGACGTTGGAGCACCGACGTGTTCCCTTGACACAATAGCAGGCTCAAGAATATAAGTGAATAACGATGAGGTGATGACCTGTACGAGAGCGAGGCGGAACTCTACCGGGTATTGGGCGATTCGGTCCGCTTGCGCATCCTGGCGCTCCTGCGCGTGCGCGAGGCGTGCGTGTGCGAACTCGTCGGAAGGCTGCCAGTCAGCCAACCGGCAGTCTCGCAGCACCTGAGAAGGCTCAAGCAGGCCGGCCTTGTCAGTGAACGGCGCCAAAAGTACTGGACGTACTATGCCATCCGCGAAGATCTGCCGCCGATCCTCAAGGAGATCGTGGCGACCTTGCCACGTGATGCGGACGACGAGGCGTGGCTGATGGCAAACCAGGTCGACTCGACCTGCGCCGTCGTGCGGCCTTTGGCAGCAGATCGGGCGGAGAAGGCAGAGACATTTGAAGGGGGAGCAATGGCCAATGGACACTAAGGTGAAGGAACTGATCGGGATCGCGGCATCGGTTGCGGCGGGGTGCGACAGCTGCCTTGAGTACCACGTGGGGGCCGCACGCAAGGAAGGGGCGGACAGCCGCGAGATCCAGACGGCGGTGCAGATCGCGCGCGCTGTGCGCCTGCAGGCGGTGACGAATATCGACGACCTCGCGGCGAAGCTTGAACGGGGAGAGGCGATCAAGCTGATCGCGGTCGGCGGCGACGGCCCTGGTTGCGGCTGCGGCGAAGGGTGCAACTGCTGAGGAGATGTCGATGATGAGAGTGGACGTGTTCGATCCCGAGATGTGCTGCTCGACGGGCCTTTGCGGCCCTGCGCCGGACGAGGCGCTGATCCGTATCGAGGACGCGCTAGAGAGGTTGCGCGAGGAGGGCGTCGAGGTTTCACGGCACCAGCTGAGCCGTGACCCGCAGTCGTTCCTCGGCAACGAAGAGGTCTACCGGAGGCTTCTCTCCCAGGGCACAGGCTCGCTTCCCATGATCGCCGTCGACGGCGACCTCCAGTTTACGGGACGTTACCCGACGTACGAAGAACTGCGCGAGGCCCTGCAGATCACGACGTGAGGAAGTCGGTCACATGCGTTACCTGTTCTTCTCCGGAAAGGGGGGCGTCGGGAAGACGTCCCTCGCTTCTGCTACGGCGGTGCGGCTTGCGGACAGTGGCCTTCGCACGCTGCTCGTGACGACGGACCCGGCGTCAAACCTCGGGGATGTCTTTGAACAAGCGATTGGGCCGCGTCCTGTGCCGATCGCATCCGTCCCTGGACTCGACGGACAGGAAATCGACGCGGAGGAGGCCGCGCGCATCTATCGCGACAAGGCGCTCGCTCCACTCAAAGGGTTCCTGCCGGACGAAATGCTGCGCACGATGGATGAGCAGATGAGTGGTCCCTGTACAGTGGAGATCGCCGGCTTCGACGAGTTCGTTGCCTCCATGTTCCATGAGCAGTACGACGTCATCGTCTTCGACACCGCGCCAACGGGTCACACGCTGCGCCTGCTCGAACTGCCCTCCGCCTGGTCCGCGCACATCGAAGAGAGCGCGCAGGGGTCGGGCCAGACCTGCATCGGCCCCGTGGAGCAGCTGCAGACCTCAAAGGAGCAGTACGACCGCGCGGTGGCCCTGCTGCGGGACGGCGTTTCGACGCACTTCGTCTTCATCGCGCAGCCCGAGCGAACATCGGTGGCGGAGACCCTGAGAGCCTCGGCGGAACTGAAGGAGCTCGGCATCCGTAACCAGCACCTGATCGTCAACGGCGTCATCCCAGAAGAGGCCGCGGATCACCCATTCTTCGCCTCTCGCCGCACGATGCAGCTAGCGCAGATCGCGGAGATTTCCGCGTCCTTCCCCGCAGGGACGCTTGAGGTGCCCCTGCTCGACGGGGAAGTGAAGGGCGTCGCCATGCTGCGCACGCTCGGAAGGTGGGTGGATCTCGATGCCTACGCCGTCCACTGACGCGGCCGAGCGGCTGTTCTTCGCAGGGAAGGGCGGTGTTGGGAAAACGACGATGGCCGTCGCGGCCGCAGCCATCCAAGCCCTATACGGCCGCCGCACGCTCCTCGTCACCACGGACCCCGCCGCGCATATCGGCCGCGTGCTTGAGTGCGAGGTGGGCGACGAGCCGAGACCCGTCGCAGGCATCACCGGACTTGATGCCGCCCGCATCGACCCGCGTCACGAGACGCGCCGCTACAAGGACATGGTGCTCTCCGACGCACGGGAGCGGTATGGCTCTGATACGGTACAGCGCATGGAGGAGGAGTTGAATTCTCCCTGCACCGAGGAGGTGGCCGTCTTCCGGCGTTTCCTCGATTACCTCCTCACGGACCTCTACCAGACGGTGGTCTTCGACACCGCCCCAACCGGGCACACGCTGCGGCTTTTGCAACTGCCGCTCAGCTACAGCCGGCAGATCGCTGCGAAGGCCCTGGGCGGTCAGGAAACAACGAGCGCCGACGAGGACGCGGAGGCAAGGCGCATGCAGGAAGCGCTCACCCTCCTGCGCGATCCCGCCCGTACGACGTTCGCCTTCGTCGTCTACCCGGAGGCTACGCCGATCGCCGAGGCGGCAAGGGCCTCTGCTGAACTGCGAGAGATCGGTCTCAAGACGTCGCTCGTGCTCGTCAACCAGGTGCTCCCGGAGGAAGCCTGCGTACACCCTCTCTTCCGCAAGCGCCACGAGATGCAAAAACGCTACCTGCAGCAGGTGCCGGCGGACTTCCCCGGAGCCGAGGTGCGTCCGGTGCACCTGCAAGAGCGGGACGTCATTGGGGTCCAGGCGGTGCTACGCGCGGCGGGTGAGGCATTCGGCGGCAGGGAGGCGGCGAGTCCCGTCGACCTTCGCCCGAACGCTCGCTGACCATCGGGGAGGTTGGGGAGAACGCAGACGTACAAGGTGGAGGTCGAGCGGATCGACGAGGCGCATGCGCGGTTGACGGTGCGCGACTTCTCCCTGACGTTGGGGGCGCGCCGTGCCGACGCGCAGGCGGGAGTCAATCCAGTGGAGACCCTGCTCTCAGCGGTGGGGGACTGCCTGCTGACGGCCCTCGACTTTGTGGCACAGCTCTCGCGGGTACCCATAGCGGCTGCCACGGTCGAGGTGGAAGGGGAAAGGCAAGACAAGCCCCCTACGCTGAGGCAAATCCGCTATGTCCTGCGGATAGCCTCGGAGGCCACGGACGAACGCCTGGAGCGCGTGGAGGAACTCGCGCGAGCGAACAGCACAGTCTTTCAGACATTGTCGATGGCGGTGCCGATCACCGGACGCTGGGAGCGCCTGTGAAGCGCCCCCTCCAGGGAATGAGCTTGTGCGCGACATCGTGACGCCGGTCCGGCGCATTGGAGTTGCGGACGGTTTTGCGTGTCAGTCGGCCTTCGTCACGGTGCGAAGTTTGGCGGCAGAGGGCTGGGGTGGCGGCAAGAAGAGACTGCCGACGAAGAGCCCGGTCAGCGTTCCCGCCGCCGCGAAGAGCCAAAGGACAACCAGGAGAATGCTGAGGAGCCCCGCGTACCAGATGATCCCCGGTGCATGGAGGTACGCGGCGATACGCATCGTGCTCAGGGCGTATGCGGCCAATGGGAAGGTGAAGGCCCAGAACGAGAGCGAGAACGGTATGCCGCCGCGTCTCGCATGATGGATCGTCACCACGATGGCGATGCCGAGCGCCCAGATGCCGAAGCCCCAAAGCGCAACAGCCAGGATGTCGAGCGTCCCCACGGAGGCCACGAGATGCAGCGAACGGCTCGCGTCGGCTAGCCCCATCAGTCCGAGCGTGCCTACGCCGATCGGTCCGAGACTGATCCAGAACGTCGGTGCAGCCTCGGCGCCCGGCATGGAGTGTTGGAGCAGCCTGCCGATCACGAACGCTGCCATGAGCACGAAGAGCATGAGCCCCATGCCGTAGAATGCCAAGTTGACGAGATGCACCGTGCCCGCCCAGACGCTGTGGCGGCCGAGCAGCATGGCGGTGAGCGGATTGCCCAGGAGCGGGATCACGATGGCGGCCACCGGGGTCAGAAGCCACGAGAAGTTGATGAAGCTCGGCGCCGGACCATCCTGGCGCATCAGAGTGAAGCCGATGTAGATGGCAAGCGCCGTCACACCGACGACGCCGATCAGCCAACCCGCCAGGGTGACCACATAGAGCGTTTGCGGCCCAAGCCACGTGCCCGCCGTAACGTCTGCGTCGAGAGCCACGATCATCGCCGCGACCGGCATGGTGACGTAGAAGTTGCCGAGGAGTGGGTGGTCGAGGTCGCCGCGCGCGGCATCGCCGTGCCCCAGCCAACGCCAGATCCACGGAACCAGCAGCACCACGAACAGCAGCGCCGTGACGACGGCCAAGGCGACGCCGACACCCCGCGCCCACGGGAAGTTCTCGCCCCAGGCATAGATGACGTCGGCAAGGCCGCCTGTGCCCATCGCAGCCGCAAACCAGGCGGGAGAAAAGTGGCGTACCCAAGGCGTGCGCATCGACTGTCTCCTCCTCGGATCTTGACTGATCACCCAATCAAGATCAATTCTAGAGCCGCTCACCGCGTTAGCGCAACCACCACCTCGAACGTACCCAGATCGAAGTCCCGGAAAGGGAGTGTGGGCATGGATGATCAGAAGGATCAGAAGGTCGTGCCGGATTGGCTCGTGGAGTTTCATGGGCACCTCTGCCCGTTTCTCGTCGTTGGCTGGCGCATGGGGCAGGAGGCATTGAGCCGTCTCGGGGTGGAACGCGAACGCGACCAGGGTCTCTTTCTCTTCACGGAACTCGGCGGCGAGGCGTTGAGGGCCCAGTCCTGCTTCGAGGGCGGACTGCAGGCGGCGACGGGATGCACGGCTGGAAAGGGGACCCTGCGCCGCCTGGACTTCGGCAAGGTGGCAGCTGTTCTGGCGCAACCGGGCGCTGTCGCGGTACGTATCGCGCTGCGGCCGGAAGTCTGCGACGAACTGGCGCAGGCGGACTATGCCGCGGAACGGCGGCAGGGCAAGCAGGCGTCGGCGGTGTCGCGCGCAGCCATTGCAGACACCGTCGGGCGCGTGGCGCGCAAGAGTGCGGAAGAGCTCTTTTCCTTCGAGAGGTTTTCCGTCGTCCACTTCACCCCGGAGGTGGCGAACCCGGCCAGGATCCGGTGCGCGAGCTGTGGTGAGTATGTCTTCGAGCACGATGCCGTCACGAGGGGCGGCCATGTCCTGTGTCGTCCATGCGCTGGGCATCCCGCAGCGGTCTGACCCCGTTCTGCGCGGCACCCTGTGGACCAGGCGAGCCGTGGCGCCCCGGCCTCTTGACAGGTAGGAGAACGCGCTATATTGGGAGTAGGTTGACCGGTCAATCAAATGAGCGCAGCGTCTGCTGGGAGGCTGCGGATATGCGCAGTTGGACGTCTTGGCAGGATTGGACCGATCTTGTCCTGGCTATCT
>JAJYTV010000124.1 GCA_021792885.1 Bacillota bacterium | reverse complement strand
CATCTCCGCGATCAGCGCGATCGCGGATGGAGGGATCTGGCATACACCCCACGTCATGAAGGAAATCGTCTCGCCCGCCGGGAAAATAGTGAAGCAGTGGTCCGATCCCGGCAAGCGCATCGTGCCGGCGGCCGCGGCGCAGGTGGCGGTCCACCTGCTCGAGGGCGTCGTGCAGAAGGGAAGCGGGAGGCCGGCGCAGATCCCGGGCTACAGGCTCGCGGGGAAGACCGGTACGGCACAGGCGGTGATCAACGGCCGATACGTCGAAGGGAAGTACATCTCCTCCTTCATCGGGTTCGGCCCGGCCTCGTCGCCGCAGGTCGCGATGCTGGTCGAGATCTTCGAGCCGGTCGGGCCGTACTACGGCGGGCAGATCGCCGCGCCGGTCGTGGGCCGCGCGATGGCCCAGGTGCTGGCGGCGCTGGACATCCCGCCGTCCGTGGCGCCACCCGTCCCGATCCCCGATCTCACAGGTCAGTCGGCGACGCAGGCCCAGCAGGCCCTCAGGGCAGTGGGCATGCAGGCGGCGCTGCTCGGGGGAGGCGCGCGCGTGACCTCGCAGTTTCCGCCCGCCGGCGCGTCGGTGACCCCCGGAGCCCGCGTGCTCGTCTACCTCGGGGCTGGAGGCAACGTCACCGTGCCGCAACTCGTCGGACTCACTGTGGGAAAAGCCGGCTTGCTCCTGGGACGGCTCGGCCTGATACTGCATGTGTCCGGCGACGGCGTCGTCGTCGACCAGGCGCCGAAGGCCGGCACGAATCTGCCGCGCGGCGGCACCGTGGTCGTTGTGGCCAAGGAACCGCCCACACCGCATAATACGTAGACAACTTTTCCATACTGGATCAGGAAGCCAGACCGGCGGCGCTTGGAGGTGCACCTTGCTCCTCACGCAACTGTCCCAGGGCATCGGTCGGATGGTCGGCCCGGACGTGGAGGTCCGGGATGTGCAGCACGATTCCCGGGAATGCCGGCCGGGAGACCTCTACTGCGCCGTCGTCGGGCGCGTGCACGACGGCCACACGTTCATCGAAGAGGCGCTGCGCCGCGGTGCGGTCGCCGTCTGCGCCAGCCAGGAGAGTGCCGTGCCGCAGGGGGTCCCGGCGATCCTCGTGGAGGATACGCGCCGGGTGATGGGTCCCCTCGCCGCCCGCATCCACGGAGAGCCGACGGAGCGCCTTCGGGTCTTCGGCGTGACCGGGACCAACGGGAAGACGACGACGACCTACCTCCTGCGGCACCTGCTGCGCCAAGGAGGGCGCAAGGTCGACCTCGTGGGGACGGTCGAGCGGACCGTGGGCGGCGAGGCGCACCATTCCAAACGCACCACGCCGGAGGCGACCGACCTGCAGCGCTGGTTCGGCGAGATGCTCGCCGTCGGCACGCAGGACGTCGCGATGGAGGTCTCCTCGCACGCGCTCGACCTCGGCCGGGTGATCGGCGTCCACTTCGCGGGCGCCGTATTCACGAACCTGACGCAGGATCACCTCGATTACCACGGCACGCTCGAGCGCTACCTGGAAGCGAAGCTCCTGCTCTTCGAGCAGCTCGCTCCCTCCGCCTTCGGCGTCGTGAACGCCGACGACCCGGCGGCGCCACAGTTCATCGCGCACACGCGGGCGCGCGTCTTGCGCTTCTCCGTCCAGGGGAAGGCGGACATTTGCGCGGAGGATCTCGAACTCGGCCCGCGCGGAAGCCGCTTCACCCTCAGCGTTTTTGGGGAGAAGGCGGACGTCTTCCTGCCCATCGCAGGCATCTTCAACGTGCAGAACGCGATCGCCGCGGCGGCGGTGGCGCACGCCGCCGGCGTTCCGCTGGAGGAGATCGCGCAGGCGCTCACGACGGCAGAACCGCCGCCGGGGCGCTTTCAGCGCATCGACCGGGGACAGCCGTTTGAGGTCGTGGTCGACTACGCGCACACCCCGGACGGCATCGAAAAGCTGCTCAGGGCTGCGCGCGAGATCTCGCGCAGCCGGGTCCTGATCGTGTTCGGTTGCGGCGGAGACCGCGACCGCGGCAAGCGGCCGCAGATGGGGTCGATCGCGGGGAAGCTCGCCGATCGCATCTTCCTGACGAGCGACAATCCTCGCTCGGAGGATCCCGAACGCATCATCGACGCGATCGCGCAGGGTCTCGAGAGCGGCGGGCGCAAAGACTACGTGCGGATCATCGACCGCACGCAGGCGATCCGCGCCGCGGTCGCCGAGGCGCGCCAGGGCGACATCCTGGTCATCGCCGGCAAGGGGCACGAAGACTACCAGATCATCGGGGGGACCATCCTGCACTTCGACGACCGCGAGGAAGCGGCGCGGGCACTGGAGGAGATCCGGTGAACGCGATCGAGCTTGCGCAGGCGACCTGCGGGCGGCTCGTGCAGGGGGATCCCTCCTGGGAGATCTCCCGCGCGGTGGCCGACTCGCGCGCCGTGGGGCAGGGAGACCTTTTCGTCGCGCTCGAAGGGGAGCGCACCGATGGCCACCTCTTCGTCGGACAGGCGATTGCGGCTGGCGCGCAGGGCGTGCTCTTCGACCGCTCGGTCGAGCTGATGCCCGGTCCCGCGGCGGTGCAGGTCGACGACGCGCGCCGCGCCCTCCTTTCGGCTGCACGGGTCATGGCCGCGGGCTACCCGGGCCTCGTCTGTGCCGTCACGGGCTCCGTGGGCAAGACGACGACCAAGGAGATGCTTGCCGCCTGCCTCGCGCCGCTCGGGGAGGTATTCCGCAACCCGGGCAACTACAACTCGGACATCGGCATGCCCCTCGCCCTCTTCTCGCTGCGCGCGACCCACCGTGCCGCCGTCTTCGAACTCGGCATGCGCTCCATGGGGGAGATCCGGCGCCTCGCACGCATCCTGCGGCCGAAGATCGGCATCGTCACGCTGATCGGGGTCTCGCACCTATCAGAGCTCGGCAGCGTCGACGCGATCGCGAGGGCGAAGTCGGAGCTGCTCTCCGAACTGCCCGTGGGCGGCACGGCAGTCCTCAATGCGGACGATCCCTACATGCCCCAGCTGCGCCTCTCCGCACCGGCCAACGTGCTGCTCGTCGGGCGCGGGCCCGAGGCAGACCTGCGCATCGTCGGAAGCGAGGGCCTCGGCACCGCGGGAAGCCGCATCGCGCTGCGCTATGCTGGCAGAGAATGCGGCGGGGAGGTGCGCTTCGTCGGCAGTGGCGCGGTGCTCGACGCGGCGCTCGCCGTGGGCGCGGCCCTGGCGGCGGGGGTGGACCTCGACGACGCCGTCGAGGCCCTTGCCGGGGCGCTGCCCGCGAAAGGTCGGTTGCGCACCTACTCCTTCGCCGGCCTGACGGTGATCGACGACACCTATAACGCCTCGCCGCAGTCCCTGGAGGTGGCGCTCGCCCTCTTGCGCGACCTGCCGGCGCATGGGAGGCGCATCGCCGTGCTCGGCGACATGCGGGAACTCGGGGAGGAGGAGCGCGACATGCACTGCGCCATGGGCAGGGAGGCTGCCCGCAGTGCGGAACTCGTGCTGGCGATCGGCGAGTTCGCGCCGCTCGTCGCGCAGGCGACCCGTGACGCCGGGGGACAGGCGCTCGCGGTTGCGGACTTCGACGAGCTGGTCGAGGAACTGCACCGGCAGGTGGCGGCAGGGGATGTCGTGCTGTTCAAGGCGTCCCGCTCCGTGGGGCTCGAACGCGCCGTAGAACACTTGCGGGAGGCGCTGCAGTGAGTCCGCTCTGGTCCCTCGGCCTAGGGCTCCTGGTCTCGCTCGCGCTCGGCCCGTTCGTCTTGCCGCTGCTTCGGCGCATGCGCCTCGGGCAGACGGTGCGGGAGGTCGGTCCGCAGTCGCACCTGCAGAAGACCGGCACGCCGACGATGGGCGGCGTCCTCTTCCTCGTCGCGGCGACGGCGGCGACCTTGGCCTTCGCCGGGCGGGACGACCTCGCGCTGACGGCGATCGGCTTTATGTGGGCCAACGGGCTGATTGGCTTCGCGGACGACTTCGTCAAGGTGCGCATGCGCCGCCCGCTCGGCGTGCGGGCCCGCACCAAACTCGCCTTCGGAATCGCGGCGGGGCTCCTCCTGGCGCTGCTCGCGATCGGCCCTCTGAACGTGGGCACCTCGGTGCGCGTGCCCTTCTCCACCCAGCTCTGGCATCTCTCACCGCTCGCCTTCGCCGTGCTCGTCGTGCTCGTGTCCGTGGCGACCACGAACGCCGTCAACCTGACGGACGGCCTGGACGGGCTGGCGGGCGGGCTCGGGATGATCGCGGCGGGACTTTTCGCGCTGCTCGCGATCGGACAGGGAACCTTCGGGCTCGCCGTCTTCTGCCTCGCGATCGCCGGCGCGGTCGGGGGCTTTCTCTACTTCAACCTGCACCCGGCACGCGTCTTCATGGGCGACGTCGGGTCATTCGCCCTCGGCGGCGCCCTCGCCGCTGTGGCCGTCCTCTTGCGCCAAGAGCTCCTCCTGCCGGTCGTCGGGCTCGTCTTCGTGCTCGAAGCCCTGTCGGTCGTGGTGCAGGTGCTCTTCTTCCGCCGCACGGGTCGCAGGCTCCTGCGCATGAGTCCCCTCCACCACCACTTCGAGCTGGGAGGATTGCGCGAGACGCAGGTCGTACACCGCTTTTGGCTACTTGGCATCGCATCGGCCGTCCTCGCGTACATCGCGTTCTGGGCGTGACCGGCACACTGTTCGGCATAGATCTTTCCTGTCAGGGATAGGGGGCGGTACGGCTTGCCCAAACGCGCCATGGACCACACTCTGTTGACCGCCGTGCTGACCTTGCTCGGGTTCGGAATCGTCATGGTCTTCTCGGCCTCCTCGGTGGAGGCCGCGGTCTCCTACCACGACACCTACTACTTCCTCGAGCGCCAGCTCCTCTGGGCCGGACTCGGCATGATCCTGATGTTCGGTCTCGCGCGCATCGACTACCACCTGCTCTTGCGCTACGCCGAGCCGATCGCCTGGGGGACCTTCGCCCTGCTCGTGCTCGTGCTCGTGCCCCACATCGGCAAGGACATCAACGGCGCCAGGCGCTGGCTCGGGTTCGGCAGCCTGCTCTTCCAGCCCTCGGAGATGGCGAAGTTCTCGCTCGTGCTGCTCTTCGCGAAGCGAATGGCGACCGAGCGAAGGCTGCAAAGCTTCGTCCACGGCATTCTCGCCCCGCTGCTCATCCTCACCGTGATCGCGGGCCTGATCATCAAGGAGCCCGACCTAGGGACGGCGCTCGCGCTCACCGGGACGGTGATGGCGATGCTCTTCACAGCCGGTGTGAACGGGCTGCAACTGTCGGCGGTGCTCGGGTCCTTCATCCCGGTGGTCGGCGTGCTGATCGCGATCGCGCCCTACCGCCTGCAGCGCTTCATGGCCTTTCTCGACCCGAAGAAGGACCCGCTCGGATCGGGCTACCACATCATCCAGTCGCTCTACGCGCTCGGCTCGGGTGGCCTGTTCGGCGTCGGGCTGGGGCAGGGGGCGCTCAAGTACTTCTATCTCCCCGAGCAGCACACCGACTTCATCTTCGCCATCGTCGGGGAAGAACTCGGGCTGATCGGGTGCGCTGTCCTGATCGCGCTCTTCTTCCTGCTCACCGTCCGCGGGCTTCGGGTCGCGATGCTCGCGCCGGACCGCTTCGGAGCGCTCCTCGCGACCGGGCTCACCGCGATGATCGCGGTGCAGGCGCTCCTGAACATCGCCGTCGTCACCGCATCGATGCCGATCACCGGTGTGCCGCTCCCGTTCATCTCGTACGGCGGTTCGTCACTGCTCTTCGCCCTCGCGGGCGTCGGCGTGCTCCTGAACGTCTCCAAGCAGCGGGTGAGTGCCTAATGCGCGTGCTGCTGGCGGGCGGGGGCACGGGCGGACACATCTACCCGCTGCTCGCGATCGCCCAGGCGTCTGACTGGGAGTGTTCCTTCGTCGGTACCCCGGCGGGCCTCGAAGCCCAGATCGTGCCTCGCGCGGGGCTCCCCTTCTACACCGTGATCGCGGGCGGCGTGCGCGGCAAGCGCCCCGCGCAGCGCCTGCAGGGCCTATGGCGCACTGCGCGCGGCTCGCTCGCGGCATGGCGGCTCTTGGGCCGGCTGCGCCCGGACGCGGTCGTCTCCTCCGGCGGCTACGCTGCGTTTCCGGTGGCGCTCGCCGCGCGCTGGAGGAAGGTCCCGCTCGTGCTGGTGGAGCCGAACGCGACGCCGGGCCTCG
>JAJYTV010000123.1 GCA_021792885.1 Bacillota bacterium | reverse complement strand
CCGACCTGCCTTGCGGGCGGGCGCGACATGTCCGAGGAGGAGCTCATCGCGGCGGGGCTCAACCAGAGCATGACCCACGTCGACTTCATGATCGGCTCGGATGCCCTGAACGTGACCGCGCAGGCGTCGGACGGCGCGCAGGTGCCGATCATCCGCCAGGGGCGCTGGGCGTTCTAGGAAGCGCAAAACGCACCGCCGGCGTGGCGGTGCCATGTTCGTCGTGCGGTTAGGGAGAGGACGGGGCCGCCGCTGTCTGCCCCACGGCGTCCCGTACCAGCGTCTGCAGCGTGACGGCACGGTAGCCCCGCTGCGAGAGCGCGACGAGGATCGACTGCAGCGCCTTGATCGTGCGCCCGCGCGGTCCGCCGCCGTCGTGCATCAGGATGATCGCACCCGGGCGCAGCTGCGCGAGCACCGTCGAGGTGATCGCCGCCGCGCTGCGCCCCGTCCAGTCGCGCGTATCGATCGTCCAGAGCGTCACCGTCTCGTGCAGGCGGGCGGCGGCACGCAACACTGTGGGGCTCAGGCTGCCGTAGGGTGGGCGGAAGAAGTGCGGGTCGGCGCCCGTGAGCTCATGGATGAGTCCGGCGGTTGAGGTGAGTTCGTAGGAGACGCGGGACGGACGGAGCCCGGCGAGGTTGCGGTGGCTCATCGAGTGGCTCTCGACCTCCTCGCCGTCGCGCGCGATCGCCTCGACAAGACCGGGGAACTTCTCCGCCTGGCTCCCGAGCACGAAGAACGTCGCCTTGGCGTGGTGCTCGCGCAAAAGGCGCAGGATGGCAGGCGTGTTCTGGGGGTCTGGACCATCGTCGAAGGTCAGCGCGACCTCCCGCGCACCGGTCTGGATCGAGGAGAGCACCGGAGCGTTGGTCGGCGCAGCGGTGGAATGGACCTTCGCGGCGATGTCGAGCGGTGCGCTCGCCCAGAAGACGAGTGCCGCGAAGGCGATCCCCGCGGCGAGGCCGCCGAGTGCGACCCAGCCGCGGTGCAGCGTGATCACCAAGGGCCGTCGACCTCCCGTCGGGCATATCTACGCCCTGCGGAGGCGCCGGATGCGGCATGCCTAGTCCGGTGAGCGGAAGAGGTGCCGCGCGAACAGGACACCGATCACGATCAGCCAGACGACAGTCAGAAGCCCGACTTCGACGAACGCCCACATCATCGTCGCGCTGCACCTCCGCGCTCCATGCTACGCATCCGGTTCCGCAATGTTCAGGCGCGGCTGGAAGCCCACCAGAGGCCAAGTGCGAAGATGGCGGCCGCGATCACCACGACCGGTAGCCAGCTGGGGGCCGCCACCGCGGCGGGACCGATCGCGATGTGGAATCGATGCGGCAGATGGTGCAGCTGCGCGGCGAACATGCCCACTTCCCTTGCGCCTCCTCGCTGCGCAGGATACCCGCTGCGGCGCGTGCCATACTTCATCGCGCGAAACTTCCAGCGCATGATGCCGCGAAGCGGGGAACCATAACGCCGGGGAGGTGGGGCAATGGCGGAAGAGAAGCGCCCGCAGCTGCGCATCGACCCGCAGCAGTTCGCGCAGGAGGTGGCCGCGGAGATCGCGGCGGACCTTCAGAAGGAAGCCGGCCAGAACGCCGCGCAAAGCGGCGCGCAGCGCACAACGCCGCTTTCGCAACTTTCACAGCAGGACTAATGTCGCACGCGACGGGCAGGCTCTTCGAGCCTGCCCGTTCTATCGCTTGCGGACGCGCCATAGGCATCGCCAAGAAAGCGGGTCGTACTGGAGGTGCGGCGGTGCGGACGCGGCGCATACCGTGGGGCGAGGCGATGCGTTCGAAGGCGGGGACTTCGCGCGATGCGACGCCGAGGTGGCGGGGGCAGCTGGTTGGGGGACTCTTGATCCTCGTCGCGCTTGGACTCATCTATCACTCGCAAGAGAGTCAGCAGATCCTGCGCCAGCTCGGGAACTACTTCACCGGAACGCCGGCCGTGACGCAGACGGTGGCTCCTCTGGCGGCGGGGCCGGCGGACGCGCAATCCCTCGTGCAGGCGCTGGGTGCCATCAACTCGTCGGCGAAGACGCAGGACTGGCAGCTCGCGGGCGACGAGCTGCGGGCCGCCGAGGCGGACTGGGCGCGCCTGGAGGAGACGTACGGCAAGGCGGGGATCGCGAGCGCCGACCTGAACGGCTTCACGGCGGACCTCGCGAACCTGGCGCTGGCGATCGCCGAGAAGAACGTGGCGCAGGTCGCAACGGGCGTGCAGAACGCGCAGAAGTCCCTCGCCTGGATGACGACCAACTACGTGTCGGGCTCGGGCCCGACGTTCCAGGAGATGTCGACCCTGGTGAGCGACCTCAACAAGGCCGCATCGCAGCAGAACTGGCCCGAGGTGCAGAAGGACGCACAGTCGCTGCAGCAGATGATGCAGTCGATCCAGCAGGGCTTCTAGGGACCCGGATCGCGCATGGCGGGCCGCTCGCAGCGGCCCGCCTTTGTCTTGCCCCGAACCGGTTTTTGCTGCGCGACCCGGTCTAGGGAGGGTGTCGCCGCCGGGCAGCGAACGATGGGACGAGAGAACGGGGAGCACCGGGCCCTGCCGTCTCCATCGGCCCGTCCATTGGCGCCATGCCATGCGCCGCCGCGAGACTTCAGGCCTCGCGGCGCCTTCTATGGCGCCCGAGAACCGCCCAAGGAGTGAGCACCCTGCCAGGATGGCGTGACGCGAGAAGCTTCCTCTTCGTCTCCCCGCATCCCGACGACGTCGAACTCGGCTGCGGCGGGACGCTTGCGGCGCTCGTCCGCAAGGGCGCCTCGGCGGAGATCGCCGTGATCACCGACGGGCGCCTGGGCACCCGCGATCCTGGACGCTCGCCGGAGGAGATCGCCAGCACCCGCGCGGCGGAGCAGGAGGCAGCCGCCCTTATGCTCGGCGTGCGGCTGCGCATGCTCGCGCTGCCGGACGGCGGCCCGCACGACTACTACCGCCTGCGCGACCACGCGGTCGCGCTCTTGCGCGCGGTGCGCCCGCAGTACGTCTTCGTCTGCGATCCCTACCTCCCGTACGAGGCGCACAGCGACCACCGCATGGTGGGACTCGCCGTGAGCGAGGCCGCGCTGCTCTCGGGCCTGCCGCACTACGCGGGCGGCAGCGGCGAGGCGCACGACGTGGAGGGGGTCGTCTACTACTTCCCGCGCCGGGCCACAGACCTCTTCGCGCTGGACGAACAGAGCCTCGGGCTGCGTCGCCGGGCGATCGCCTGCCACCAAAGCCAGTTCGGGGCGGACGATCCCATCGTCGCCCGGCTCGAGGCGCAGCTGGCGCGCAACGGCGCGGCGGAGGGCGCCATCGCGGCGGAGCCTCTGCACGCGCGCACGCGCGCACAGCTGCACATTCCCGGCCCCCTGGGCGCGGAGGACTAGATGGCGCGCGACGGCGCAGAACGCCCTGTCGCCCTCGTCACCGGCGCCTCGAGCGGCATCGGCGCGGCCGTGGCGGAGCGCCTCGCGCGCGACGGCTTTGCGGTCGTGATCGGGGCGCGGCGCGAAGAGCAGCTCGCCTCGGTCGCGCAGCGGATCCGCGACCAGGGCGGGGAGGTGCTCGCCCTGCCGCTCGACGTGCGGCACCGGGCGTCGCTCGATGCCTTCGTCGCCGCGGCGGAGGAGCGCCTGGGCCGCGTCGACCTCCTGGTCGCGAACGCGGGCATCGGCGGAGGAGGCCGCTTCGCCGAGGCGAGCGACGAGGAGATCGTGGCGCTCGTCGAGACGAACCTGCTCGGCGTCGTGCGCGCGGCGCGCGCTGTCCTGCCCGGCATGCTCCGGCGGGGGAGCGGCCAGGTGATCGCGATCGCCTCGGTGGCCGGTGCGATCCCCGTGCCGGGGCTCGTGCTCTACGGCGCGACGAAGGCGGCGATCGTCAACCTCGCGGCAGGGCTGCGCCGCGAGGTGGGGCATCGCGGAGTCGCCGTCGGGGTCGTCCTGCCTGGCTTCATCGCGACGGAGATGACGCAGCAGCAGGGCATCCCGATGCGCCTGCCGCCGCCGGCGCTCGTCGCGGAGGCCGTGGCGCGCATGTGGCGCACTAGGCGCCGGCTCACCGTCGTGCCGGGCTACTACCGCCTGCTGACGGCCCTCTCGCGCGTCCTGCCGGGCCTCGTGGACCGCATCGCGCGTCGCATCGAGATCTAGGCCGCGTGGACGGGAGCCCCAAGGCGCCGTATGATCGGGTGGGTCGGCCTTCGGCCGGCGGATGGACTGCTTTGGAGGGAATGCAAGGTTGCGCACCGCACTCGTCGGTCTCCCTGGGACCGGGAAGACCACGCTCTTCAACCTCCTGACCGGCGCGGACCAGCCGACGGGCGCCCTCTCGCGCCCCGAGGCGCACGTCGGCTCCGCGGACGTGCCCGACCCGCGCCTTTCGGTGCTCGCCGACATGTACCACCCGCGCAAGGTGACCCACGCGAAGCTCGAGTTCGTCGACATCCCCGGCGTGCGGGTGGGCGGCGCGGCGCAGGAGGCCAGGCGCTTCCTCGCCGACATCCGGGAGGTCGACGCGCTCGTCCACGTGCTGCAAGGCTTCCCGGGGCTCGAGACCCCGGACCCCGTCGCCGCAGCGGACGCCCTCGAGCTCGAACTCGCGGTCGCCGACCTCGACGTCGTCGAGCGGCGGCTCGAGCGGATCGCCAAGGAGAAGAAGCGCCCGAGTCCCGACATCGAGAAAGGCGCCCTCGAGCGCATCGCGGCGGAGCTCGGCGAGGGCCGGCGTGCCGGAGGGGTCGCGCTCTCCGAAGAGGAGGACCAGACGCTGCGCGGCTTCACGCTCCTGACGCGCAAGCCCCTCGTGCTCGTGCTGAACGGAGACGAGTCGCAGATCCCCGAGGACGCGCCGCTCCACGCGGCCGCCCTGCGCTACGCGGGCGAGCGCGGCGTGCCGCTCGTGACGATGTCGGTGCAGATCGAGCGCGAGATTCAGGAACTGCCCGCGGACGAGCAGGAGGCGTTCCTCGGGGACCTCGGCCTGCGCGAGCCGGGCCTCAGCCGCCTGAGCCACGGCGTCTACGAGGGGCTCGGCCGCATCTCCTTCCTCACCGCGGGGCAGGACGAGGTACGCGCCTGGACGGTGCGCGCCGGCGTGAACGCCCGCACTGCGGCGGGCGCGATCCACTCCGACATCGAGCGCGGCTTCATCCGCGCCGAGGTCGTCGCGTACCAGGACCTCGTGGCGGCGGGATCGATGGCGAAGGCGAAGGAAGCGGGCACCCTGCGCCTCGAAGGCAAGGACTACATCGTGCAGGATGGGGACATCATCAACTTCCGGTTCGCCGTCTAGGCGAGGAGAGGGTGGAGAGAGTGCGCCTTACCGCGCTGCAGGAACGCCTGAAGGAACAGGGACTCGCGGCCGCGCTCGTGACGCGGCCGGTGCAGATCGGCTACCTGATCGGACGCACGATCAACCCGCACGAGCGCTTCTTCGCGCTGCTCGTGCCGGCCTCGGGCGAGGCTGCGCTGTTCGTGCCGGCGCTTGAGACGGCGCAGTTCGGGGGGCTCGGCATCCCGTCCGTCCCCGTGCGGGACCAGGACAGCATCTGCGACGTCCTCGCAGGGAAGATCCCCTCGGGGAGGATCGGCGTCGAGCACGACCACATCTCGCTCGGCTGGGCGCACGGCGTGGCGCACGCGGCGGGCGGGGAGGTCTCGGCCCTCGTCGACGTCGCGCCGCAGCTCATCGCACTGCGCGCAGCGAAGGACGCGCAGGAGGCCGCCGCGCTGCGCGAGGCCGCAAGGCGGCTCGATGCGGCCACCGCCTACGCGAAAACCCTGATCCGCACCGGCATCACCGAGCGCCAGATGGCGGCCGAGATCGAGCGCCACATGCGCGAGGAGCTCGGCGGAGAGCCCGGCTTCGACAGCATCGTGCTGTTCGGGGAGCGCAGCGCGCTGCCGCACGGCGTGCCGACGGACCGCGCCCTCTCGCCCGGCGAGGTGGTGCTGGTCGACATCGGCCTGCGCTGGGACGGCTACATCGCGGACACGACGCGCACCTTCTTCTACGGCGAGCCGGATGCGGAGCTGCGCAAGATCTACGCGATCGTGCAGAAGGCGCAGGAGCGCGGCCGCGCGGCGGTTCGTCCCGGCGCCGCGATGGGCGCGCTCGACGCGGCGGCGCGCGAGGTGATCGCGGGCCAGGGCTACGGCGAGTACTTC
>JAJYTV010000122.1 GCA_021792885.1 Bacillota bacterium | reverse complement strand
CCTCTTCGGCCGCCAGGTGCGCGAGGAGCTGCCGGAAGGCGTGCGCGGGATCCACAAGATCCTCTACAACAAGTACTACATCGATGAGATCGGCCACGCCGCCTTCGTCTGGACCATCGATCGCCTCGCGATCGTGGCGGACCTCTTCGACCGCGTCGTGATCGACGGCATCGTGATGGGTATGGCCAGCCTCGTGGCGGGCTGGGGTGAGGCACTCTCGCCCTTCCAGAACGGGTACATCCGGCGCTACGGCCTCGCGATCCTGATCGGCGGCGTGTGCATCGTCGCCTACCTCACCCTGGTCTAATGGGAGGTGTCTGGATGCTAGAGCTGCTGTTCTTCCTGCCGGTCGCCGGCGCGCTCCTGCTCCTCCTCCTGCCTGAAAAGGCTGCGCGGGGTGGGGCGTTCGCGGTGGCCGTCGTCACGCTCGTCGTCTCGCTCCTGCTGATCCCGTCGGCGTTCGCCCACAGCGGCGCCTACGGAACGGTCTCGAGCGTCACGTGGGTGCCGGCCTGGGGCGTACACTGGGCGCTTGGCCTCGACGGGCTCTCGCTCGTCCTCTCGATCCTGACGGCGCTCGTCTCGGCGGTCGCGATCGCCTGGACGCCGGCGCGCCAGCGCACGTACTACGTGCTGTTCCTCCTCCTGGAGGCGTTCAGCCTCGGCACGTTCCTCGCCGCCGACCTCTTCATGTTCTACGTCTTCTGGGAAGCGATGATCATCCCGGCGTACCTCCTGATCGCCGGCTACGGCGGCGCGCGCCGCGCACGCGCCGCGCTGAAGTTCCTCATCTACTCGCTCGCACCGAGCCTCCTGATGCTGGTCGCGGTCGTCACGCTCGGCTATGAGGCGTTCCTGCAGTTCGGCAGCTGGAACTTCTCGCTGCCGGTCCTGCGCCACCTCGTGCTGCCGACCAGCGTGCAGATGTGGCTCTTCGCCGCCTTCGCGGTCGCGTTCCTGGTGAAGATCCCGGCCTTCCCGTTCCACAGCTGGATGCCGGAAGCGTACGCGGAGTCGCCGGCGCCGGTGACCGCGATGCTGTCCGCCGTTCTGTCGAAGACGGCGCTCTACGGCTTCTTGCGCATCGCGCTCCCGCTGATGCCGGTCGCGGCGCACCGCTTCGCACCGGTGCTCGGGGTGCTGGCGCTCGTCAGCATCCTCTACGGCGCGCTCGTCGCCCTGACGCAGCGCGACGGCAAGCTCGTGATCGGGTACTCGTCGCTCTCCCACCTCGGGCTCGTGCTGCTCGGCATCGCGGCCCTGAGCTACACCGGCCTCGAGGGCGCGGTGCTGCAGATGGTCAACCACGGAATCTACGCCGCGGCGCTCTTCCTCCTGTTCGGTGTCGTCGAGGAGCGGCTAGGGACGCGCGACCTGCAGGCGATGGGAGGCCTTGAGGCGCGCGGACCGATCCTCGCCGGCCTCTTCCTGATCGCCGTGCTGACGGCGCTCGGGCTGCCGGGCCTGCAGGGCTTCGCGGGCGAGATCACGGTGCTCACGGGCGTCTACCTCGTCCAGCCCGTGTGGGCCTGGATCGCGGTGATCGCAGTGATCCTCGCGGCGGCCTACTTCATCCGGCTGTTCCAGAAGGTCGTCCACGGAACCCCGCCAGCGGGGAGCGAGGGCGGGGGCCGGCCGGAGATCAGCGGCGTGCAGATCGCCCTCGTGGCGCCGCTCATCTTGCTGATGTTCGTGCTCGGCCTCTATCCGAACCCGGTGCCGCGGGCCGTGTCGCACCCGCTCCGGAGCGTGACGCAGTCGGTGCGGGTGGCGGCGACGTCAGCGCCCACCGCGATGTCGGAGGTGGCAGGCAAGTGAACTTCCCAGTCATCAACCCCGTCAGCGTACTCCCGGAGATCATCCTCCTCGCCACGTCCGTCCTCGGGCTCTTCGTGGCGCTTTTCCTGCCGGAACGCCGCGGCCACGCGCTGAACTACCTCGGCATGGTCGGGGTGCTGGCCGCGCTCGCCGTGCTGCCGGCCCTGTGGGGCAAGGTGCAGGTCGGGTTCGGCGGCGCGATCGTCGCGGACCACTTCGCCCTGGCGATGGACGCGGCCATCCTGATCTCCGCACTCGTCGCGTTCCTGCTCGGGCTACGCGAGGTGGAGCCAGGCGCTGACTACGTCGCCCTCGTCCTCTGGGCGGCGCTCGGCATGATGGTGCTCACCTCGGCGGTGGAGCTCCTCTCGATCTTCCTGGGCCTCGAGGTCCTGTCGCTGCCGCTCTACATCCTCGCGGGCTTCCGCCGCGACCGCACCACGTCGAAGGAAGCGGCGATGAAGTACCTGCTCGTCGGCGCCTTCTCCTCCGGCATGTTCCTCTACGGCCTCTCGTTCCTCTACGGGGCGACGGGCCAGGTGACGCTGAGCGGCATCCAGACCGCGATCTTGCAGAACTTCACCTCGCATCCGCTGTTCCTCGAGCTCGGCGCGGCGTTCGTGATCATCGGCCTCGCGTTCAAGCTCGCGCTCGTACCGTTCCACCAGTGGGTGCCGGACGTCTACGAGGGATCGCCGACGCCGGTCGCCGCGTTCATGTCCGTCGGCACGAAGGCCGCCGCATTCGGCGCGCTCGCGCGCATCTTGACGGTCGCGCTGCCGGCAGGCCTCGTGCACTGGCAGCCCCTGATCGCCTTCGTCGCGGTCCTGACGCTGCTCTTCGGCAACCTTGCAGCGCTGCGGCAGACGAACATGAAGCGAATGCTCGGCTACTCCGGCATCGCGCAGGCCGGCTACCTCGTCGTGGCGATCGCCGCGAACAGCCAGATGGGCATCGGCGCCGGCATGTTCTACCTGATCGCCTACGCCTTCATGAACCTCGGCGCGTTTGCAGTCGTCGCGGCGCTCTCCGGCCAGAACGAGGAGGGCGCGGAGATCGCCTCCTACCGCGGCCTCGTCTACCGCCGGCCGTGGCTTGCGTCTGCGATGACGCTCTTCCTGCTGGCGCTCGCCTCGATCCCTCCGCTCGTGGGCTTCCCCGGGAAGTTCTACATCCTGCGCGCGGCCGTGGCGAGCGGCGGGGTACTGCTCGCCGTCGCGATCGTGATCGGCACGATGATCAGCCTCTACTACTATCTGCGGCCGGTGCTGCTGATGTTCACGCGCACGGAGGACGCGACCTCGCCGTTCGCGGAGAAGGCACACTGGACGGCGCACGTCGCGGTCGGCGCGATGCTCGTTGGCACGCTCGTGCTGGGCATTCTGCCGGGCCTCATCACGGGCCCCCTGCAGCACGCGGTGCACGCCATCTACGGACTATAAGCGAACAAAGGAGCCGCCTCCTCCCAGCCTGCTGGGGAGAGGCGGCTTTCCCGTGACAGAGATGCGGCGGCTGCCCACAAGGAACTCGCCATCAGTGCGGTGCAACCATTGCGCCGGCTTGACAGCCGGATCTTCAAGAAGCGGATCTTCGGGACCTGCAGGTGGGCGCCGCACAACCTGCTGAAGGAACAGTTTATCGTTCGAGATGGGCGAGCGGGATCGAAGCGGTCATCTTCATCGGTAGGATGCGAGCAGCTGTGTTCCTCCGGCCGAAAAAGAGCACCTACCGGAAGGTAGTGGCAGGATTTGCCACAAGACGGAACGAAGGATGGGGAAAGGCCGTGTAGAGCAAGGCCCTACACTTGGCTCTTGGGGTAGGTTGGAGGGTGACATGGTGCCAGAACTCTCTCGATACGATGCGAACTCGTTCATCGAGTCCGAATTGGCTAGACGCTTGGTGATTTTGTCAGACCTGCTGGAAGCCGATATGCTAGCCATACAAGGTTTGATGGGATCTGGGCTCGACGACATCGTCCATCGCGTGATGGAAGACGATGCGTGGAAGACGAAGGGGCGCAAGATAGGCATTGTGCTGACGACCGACGGCGGGTACGTCGAGGTCGTGCACAGGATTGCGGAGACCATCAGGCATCACTATAGCGACGTCAGTTTCATTGTACCAGACCACGCGTATTCTGCGGGTACGATCTTAGTTATGTCTGGTGATCGAATCTTTATGGACTACTATTCGAGATTGGGCCCGATCGACCCGCAGGTCGAGACGGGCGGAAAGTTCGTGCCTGCTCTGGGATACCTGAAGAAGTGGGAACGACTACTTCAGAAAGCCCAAGATGGAACGATCACAGTTGCAGAAATACAGCTTATGCTGCAAAGCTTTGATCAAGCTGAGCTATACATGTTTGAACAGGCGCGCGAACTATCCGTAGAGTTGTTGAAGGAATGGCTGGCGAAGTATAAGTTCAAGACATGGACCCGCACGGAAACCCATGGATCCCCAGTCACTGACGAAATGCGGTCCCAGAGAGCAGAAGAGATCGCGCGGAAGCTTAACGAAACAGAACGGTGGCACTCGCACGGGTACGGGATCTCTCTTGAGATCTTGCAAGAGGAACTCCAACTGAAGATCGAGGACTATGGTAGACAGGAAGATTTGAAAGAGGCGATCACCGCCTACCATTCACTTTTTGAAGACTTTGCACATAGGAATCGTCTAAGCGGGGCAATCCACGTAGCAGGAAAGTTCATTCCGGTGTCGCAAGAGTAGGAGAAAGAAGGAGGAGTGATCGGTGGACAGGATGGCGTCGTTGAAGGAGGTACTCGACGCTAACCCTCAGATCGATAGAGAACTTCTTCAGCGCTCGATGCACGTGGCCAAGGCACTCGCCGAACACGGGGTTAGACGGCGTGGGTATACGTTGCAGCGACCGGACAGCGTGCGTAAGGTTCATGTAGACAGCTTGCTATCGGCTCACATGCCCGGCGAGGCATAAGACCTACAACCCAGAGGGTGGGGCGGGGTGGTAATGCGCCTTGCCCCATTTCTGTATGGTCGGATTGCGCGATTCGCGTTCGCCTAGGCCAACCACCTGCGTACTCACGAGTGCTGGAGCGCGGCGGCCGGCTTCACGTGGGCCACAGCCGCGCAGGGCGCATATCGAGCCAACTCCCGCAT
Source organism: Bacillota bacterium (assembly GCA_021792885.1). Lineage (GTDB taxonomy): Bacteria > Bacillota > Sulfobacillia > JAJZYS01 > JAJYTV01 > JAJYTV01. The sequence goes on along the minus strand of JAJYTV010000122.1, from coordinate 1,241 downwards.
GCAATGGCATAGGGAGGGATGGCCTCGTTGGGCGGCTTTTTGCAAGGAGCGACGCTGCTTGCCTTGGGCGGGCTCCTAAGCCGCCTCTTGGGCCTCTACCGCCTGCTCCTGCCGAGTCTTTTGGGCCCAGAGGGCGTCGGGCTCTACCACATGGCTTACCCAGTCTACGCGGCGACGCTCGCGGTCTCGACGGGCGGCCTGCCGGTTGCGATCTCGAAGATGGTGGCGGATGCCGCGGCACGCGGCGCGCACAGAGAGGCGCGCCGCGTGCTGACGGTGTCGCTCGTCCTCCTGACAGGCCTTGGGATTGTGGGCTCCGGCGTCCTCTACTTCATGGCGCCCTGGCTCGCGCAGCACGTGACGCGCGATGCCCGCGCGGCGCTCTCGATCGCCGCCGTTGCACCGGCCGTGCTGCTCGTCGCCGGGATGTCGGCCCTGCGCGGCTTCTACCAGGGCTATCAGATCATGTGGCCGACGGCGCTTTCGCAGGTCATCGAGCAGGTGGTGCGCGTCGCCGCCTTGATCGCGCTCGTCGTCGCCCTGCGCCCGCAGGGCATCGCCGCTCAGGCGGCCGGGGCTGCCTCAGGCGCAAGCTTCGGAGCGCTCGCGGGACTGCTCTCGCTGCTCTCGCTGCGAGGGGCCGTGCGTCTGCCGCGCACCGGCGGCAAGCCGCCGCCTGTGCGGCCGCTGATGCGGACGCTCCTCGTGCTGGCGGTGCCGATCACGGTCGCGGGCCTCGGCGTGCCGCTGATGCAGCTCGTCGACCTTGTGCTCGTGCCGGCGCGCCTCGCGGCGCTTGGCCTTGGCGAGAGCGCGCGGACGGGGCTCTATGGAGAGCTCTCCGGCTACGGCATGCCGCTCATCGCGCTGCCTGGCATCATCTCCGGCGCGATTGCCGTCGCGCTCGTGCCGTCGGTCGCGGCCCAGATGTCGGCCGGCAAACGGGGCGCGGCAGTCGGGCTGGTACGCGATGCGCTGCGCGCCACGATGCTCTGGATGCTGCCGGCGGCGGCGGGGCTCTACATCCTCGCGACCCCGCTCACCGAGGCGCTCTTCCAAAGCGCCTCCGCAGGGAGGATCGTCCAGGCGCTCGCGCCCGCCGTCGTGCTCTTCGCCCTGGCCCAGGTCTCGGCGGCCGCCTTGCAGGGCGCCGGCGAAACCTGGCGGCCCTTGCGCAACCTAGGGTACGCGGTCGCGTGCAAGGTCGGATTGACCTGGCTCTTGGTCGGGCAGGAGATCGG
>JAJYTV010000121.1 GCA_021792885.1 Bacillota bacterium | reverse complement strand
CGCTATTCCCGACGATCTCAACGCCCCGCAGGTCGAGCTCGACCCCGCCGGGCGCCCGCGCGTCCGCGCGGCAGGCGCCGACGAGGCGCACCGACGTCTCCTGACTGAGGTCGGCCGTGCGCTCCCAGACGCCTGGCGCGAGGTCGCCCTCGCGCGCCACGGCCTGCACCCTGCCGCTCCCGTCGCGCAACTGGAGGAAGCGGATCCCGCCGCTCTTGCGCACACCGACGATCCAGCCCTCGATCTCCACCTCGCGCCCGATCGCCTGTCCCAGTTCCGAAATCCGCAAAAGATCTTCCCCCATCCTTGTCAGCGCCCGATGAAGTGCGGCTTGCGCTTCTCCAGGAAGGCCCGTACTCCCTCCTTGCCGTCCTCGCTCGAGGCCACCTGGGCGACCATGCCCTGCAGGTAGCCGAGCGCCGTCTCGAAGGGCACGTCCCCCACTTCCGAGAGCGCCTCCTTGCCGAGGGCGAGCACGAACGGGCTGAGGGCCACCAGCTGTCCCGCGCGCTCGAGCACCATCCCGCGCAGCGCGTCCTTCGGCGCGACGGCGTTCAAGAGGCCGAGGCCGAGCGCCTCCTGCGCCGTCGCGCGGCGCCCGGTGAGCGCGAGCTCCGTCAAGCCGCGCATGCCGATCAGCCGCGCGAGCGGCGCCATCACGACCATCGGGAAGAGGCCGATCTGCACTTCCGGCAGCCCGAAAACGGCATCCTCGCTGGCGTAGGCGAGATCCGCCGCGGCCACGAGGCCCATCGCGCCCGCAAGGCAGTACCCCTCGACCTCCGCGATCACGGGCTTGTGCGCCCCGCGCATCGCCCGCACGACCTGCGCGACGCCGCCGAAGTAGTCGCGTCGCGCCGCCATGTCGTCTGCCTGCGCCACCTCGGAGAGGTCTGCGCCCGCGCAGAAGTGTCCCTGCGCGCCGCGCAGCACGATCACCCGCACCTCGGGGTCGCCCCCGAGCGCGGTGAACGCCTGCGCGATGTGCGATAGGCTCTCCGCGTCCAGCGCATTGCGCCGCTCCGGACGGTTCAGCAACACTTCGGCGATCTCGCCTGCCGTCACCTCAACTGGCACAGGCACCCTCCTCGAACGTCCGCATCACCGATCCGGGCAGGCGCCGGCCCGCGAGCCGCTCTGCAAGAAGAGCCGCCGCCGAGAGCGCCGCGAGGTCCGCACCCGTCTCGTAGCCCTCCGCCTCCAGAAGCCACGCGAGGTCCTCGGTCGCGACGTTGCCCGTCGCGCCCGGGGCGTATGGGCAGCCGCCCATGCCGCCGACCGACCCGTCGAAGATCCGGACGCCTTCTGCGGCACCGGCGAGCGCGTTCGCCGGTGCCTGTCCGCGCGTGTTGTGGAAGTGCAGCCCGAGCGTCGCCTCCGGCAGCGCGTCCTGCAGCGCCCGCACGAGGCGGCGCACCATGTGCGGCGACGCCGCGCCGATCGTGTCGCCGAAGAGCAGCGTGCGGTAGCCGAGCCCGTAGAGGCGGCGGGCGACGCGCACGACGTCCCCGACCGGCGTCTCGCCGGCGTAGGGGCAGACGAAGCTCGTCGCGACGACCCCGGAGATGGCGCGGCCGGCCGTGCGCGCCGCCTCCGCAACCGCCTCCGCCTCCGCGAGCGACTCCGCTACTGAGCGCCGCACGTTCGCCTGGTTGTGCTCCTCGGACGCGGAGAGGAAGAAGGTCCACTCGTCAATCAGGGACGCCTTCGCCGCGCGCTCGGCGCCGCGCGCGTTCGGCACGAGCGCCGACCAGATCTGGCCGGCCGGCTTCTCGGCGCGCAAAAGCAGCGTCTCCGCGTCCTGCAGCTGCGGGATGGCCTTCGGATGCACGAAGGACGTCACTTCCAGCCGCTCGATGCCGCAGCGGCTCACGGCCGCAAGGAGCTCCAGCTTCTCTTCGGTGGAGAGCGTGCGGTCCTCGGCCTGCAGGCCGTCGCGCATGCCCACCTCGCGCAGCGTCACACGGTCCAACGCGATCCCTCCTCAGGAGCTACACCGGCGGTACGCCATGGCGCTTGGGCGGGGCCGCCGCATGGCGGGAGGGCGTCGCCGACAGCCTGCGCACGAGTTCCTCTCGCAGCTCCGCGGGCTGCACGATCTGGTCCACGATCAGTTCCGACGCCAGCCGGCGGATGTCGATGTCCTCCTGGTAGCGGCGCCGCTCCTGTGCGACGAACGCTGGCCTCTCCTCGGGGCGCAGTTCCTGGATGTGGTTGTAGTGCACCGCGTTCACGGCCGCCTCCGGCCCCATCACCGCGATCTGGGCGGTCGGCAGGGCGATCGTCGCCTCCGGGGAGAACGCCGGGCCCGCCATGGCGTAGAGTCCCGCGCCGTACGCCTTGCGCACCACGACGCAGTACTTCGGCACCGTCGCCTCGGAGACCGCAGTGATCAGTTTCGCACCGTGGCGGATGATGCCCTGGCGCTCCACCTTCGTCCCGATCATGAACCCCGGCACATCGGCGAGGAACACGAGCGGGATGTTGTACGCGTCGCACAGCCAGATGAAGCGGGCCGCCTTGTCGGAAGAGTCGACGAACAGCACGCCGCCTTTCGCCTTCGGCTGGTTCGCGACGATCCCGACGACCTGCCCCTCGAGCCGTCCGAGCCCGACGATCATCTCGGGAGCGAAGAGCTCCTTCACCTCGAGGAAGCTGCCCTCGTCGAGCAGCGCCCCGATCAGGAGGTGCATGTCGAAGGGCTGGTTCTGGTTCTCCGGGATGATCGCATCGAGGTCTGCGGCCGGCGGGGCGGCGGGGACCGCGGCGGAGGGCGCCCCGCGGAAGTTCTGCGGCATCAGCGCGAAGTAGCGGCGCGCCCAGGCGATCGCCTCCTCCTCGCTCGCGAGGAGCGCGTCGCCGAGGCCGCTCACGGTGGCGTGCATGCGCGCGCCGCCCATCTCCTCGAGGCTGACCTTCTCCCCGATGACCATCTCGGCCATGCGCGGGGAGCCGAGGTACATGCTCGCGTTCCCCTCGACCATCACCGTCACGTCGGTGAAGGCCGGGATGTAGGCGCCGCCGGCGGCGCTCGGGCCGAACAGGATGCAGATCTGCGGGATGCGGCCCGAGAGCTGGACCTGGTTGTAGAAGATGCGCCCGGCGCCGCGGCGGCCCGGGAACATCTCGATCTGGTCGGTGATGCGCGCGCCCGCCGAGTCGACGAGGTAGAAGAGCGGGATCTCGAGCCGCTCCGCCTGTTCCTGGATGCGCAGGATCTTCTCGACGGTCCGGCTGCCCCACGAGCCGGCCTTCACCGTCGAGTCGTTCGCCATCACGGCGCAGGGCCGGCCGTCGATGCGGCCGAGCCCTGTGATCACGCCGTCCGCCGGCAGATCGCCCGCGAGGTCGTTGGCGAAGAGCCCGTCCTCGACGAAGCTGCCTTCGTCGAGCAGGAGCGCGAGGCGGCGCCGCACGAAGAGCTTGCCGCGCTCGTGCGCCTGGCGGTGGTACTTCTCGGCTCCTCCCGCCTCGATCGCAGCGCGGCGCGCCGCGATCTCGTCGCGGCTGCTCATGCGAGAACCACCAGCGCGTCGCCCTCCTGCACGAACGCCCCCGGTTCACAGGAGAGCGCCTCGACGCGCCCGCCTGCCTCCGCCGTCACCGGCACTTCCATCTTCATCGACTCGAGCACCGCGACTTCCTGGCCGCTCGCAACCTCTTCGCCGACCGCGACAGAGAAGCGGAGCACGATTCCCGCCATCGGGCTGTGGATCTCCATGGGCGTCCTCCTTTGTGCTCAGCGCAATCCGAGGCCGCGCGCGATCACGAGCCGCTGGATCTCCGAGGTGCCCTCGCCGATCTCCAGAAGCTTCGCGTCGCGCAGGTAGCGCTCGACGGGATACTCGCGGATGTAGCCGGAGCCGCCATGGATCTGGATGGCCTGCGAGGCGGCGCGCATCGCCGCTTCCGAGGCGAAGAGCTTGCCCATCGCCGACACCTGTCCGAACGGCTCGTGCTGGTCCTTGAGCCATGCCGCCTTGTAGACCAGCATGCGCGCCATCTCGACTTCCATCGCCATGTCGGCGATCTTGAACTGGATCGCCTGGAAGCTGCCGATCTTGCGGCCGAACTGCTCGCGCTCCTGGGCGTAGCGCAGCGCGGCGTCCAAGGACGCCTGCGCGATGCCGACGCCGATCGCGCCGATCGAGATGCGCCCGGCATCGAGCACCCCGAGGAAGCCGTGCAGTCCCTCGCCGCGCCCGCCGATCACGGAGTCGTCGGGGACGAAGACGTCCTCGAGCTGGATCTCCGCTGTCTCCGAGGCACGCATGCCCATCTTGTCGTAGGCCGCGCTCGGCCGGAACCCGTCCGTGCCGCGCGGGACGAGGAACGCGGTGATGCCGCGCGAGCCCTGCTCCGGATCCGTCACCGCGGTGACGACCGTGACGCCCGCGGAGACCGCGTTCGTGATGAAGCTCTTCGAGCCGTTCAGCACCCAGCCGCCGTCCACCTTGCGCGCCGTCGTGCGGGTCCCCCCCGCATCCGACCCGGCGCCGGGCTCGGTGAGCCCGAAGGCGGCGAGGTACTCCCCGCGCGCCGCAGGCACGAGGTATTCCCGCTTCTGCCGCTCATCTCCCAGGAGGCTGAGCGACCCGACGCCGAGCGAGACGTGCGCCGCGAAGCTGAGCCCCGTCGAGGCGCAGACGCGCGATACCTCTTCCACCGCGATCGCGTACTGGAGGTAGGTGCCGCCCGAGCCGCCGTACTCCTCGGCAACCGGCAGGCCCAGGAGTCCGAGCTGTCCCATCTTCCGGAAGATCTCGAGGTCGAAGCGGCTGTCCCGGTCCCGCTCCATCGCGCCCGGGGCGATCTCCGCCTGCGCGAAGTCACGCACCATCTCCGCCACCATGCGGTCTTCGGGTGCGAGCGCAAAATCCATTCCTTCGCCTCCGCCGCAGCTTCCGTTCCATTCCACCAGCGATTGTACCGCCACGCGATGATGTGAGAAAGCGGGACAGTCGCCAAGGACACGCCGAGCAGGCCGCCCGCGCCTTGCGCCGGCGGCCTGCTCCCCCGTGTCTAGAGTTCCTTTCGCTCGCCGTTGACCTCGCTGATCACGACGATCTTGGCCGTCTTGTTCAGCATGTGGGTCACGCCGCAGTAGCGCTCTTGCGAGAGCTGGATCGCCCTGTCCACCTTCTCGCGTTGGACGCCCTCGCCCTCCGTCTTGTAGACGAGGCGGATCTCGGTGAACACCGAGGGGTGGGCCTCCGAGGTGTCCGCTTCGAGGTCGATGCGGAAGCTTTCGAAGGGCACCTGCATCTTGCGCATGATCGAGATCACGTCGAGCGCGGTGCAACCGCCGAGGCTGAGAAGCGTGAGCTCCTTCGGCCGGGCGCCGCGGTCCTCCCCGCCGACGGCGGGCGCAGCGTCCATCAAGACCTCGTGGCCGCTGCCGCTCGCACCGATCACAGCCATTCCTTCCGTCCATGTCACACTGCCGCTCAGCATCTGGCCGTCGACACCTCCGCCCCCAGTATACACCGGGGGGTTCCCGGCTACCTGGCCTTGCCTGGCAGGCTCTCCCCGCCATAGCGGAAGAGCCGCAGCCCAAAGCGCATCGGACGTTCAAGGATCCCCTGCGCAAAGAGCACCAGGCTTCCGCTCAGGGCGCCGATGGCCGCACCGCCGATCACGTCGGACGGCCAGTGCACGCCGATGAACACGCGGGAGAGGATGATCACGATCGTGAGCAGCCAGAAGAGAACCCGGTAGGTCGGACCCGCCGCCCACATCACAAAGGCCACGGCGCCTGCGACGGCAGCGTGGTCCGAGGGGAACGAGGCGTCCGGGGCGTGCGCCACCAGGAGGTGGACCTTGTGGGGGTATGCGGCGAACGGGCGCTGGCGCGGGTAGAAAAGGGCGATGAGGGAATTGACGAGCAGCGCGATCAGCGCCGAGAGCCCCGCGAGCAAAAGGCGCCTGCGTGCGCGTCCCTCGGGGCGCGGCAAGAGAAACCAGAGCGCCAGCATGAGCGCCACGACGGCGAAGATCGCATACTGCGCGCCAGCGACCGCCAGGCCATCGAGCAAAGGGTTCTTGCCGGCAAAGCCGTTCCACCAGAAGAAGAGCGTGCGATCGACGGAATTCAGCAGCGTGGCCTCCCGACAGGTCCCAAGTCCGCCGTCGATCGTGCCACAGCACGCTCAGCTGTTCAAGCCGAAGGAATATAGCCAGTCGAACTCGGCGTACTTGG
>JAJYTV010000120.1 GCA_021792885.1 Bacillota bacterium | reverse complement strand
CGACGAATTTGCGGTCGAGTCCGTGCCGGGGCAGGGCACCCGGATCGTGATGCGCAAGCGCCGGGAGGCCCCAGCGGAGGCAAGCTGATGTCGCCCTCGGCGGACCGCCTGCACCGAGAGCAGATGAACCTCCTGCGCCGGGTCCGCAATGGCGAGGCGCAGGCTAGAGAGCAGCTCATCGCGCAGAATTCGCGACTCGTATGGTCGATCGTCACGCGCTTCTCCGGCCGGGGCGTCGAACCCGAGGATCTCTTCCAGATCGGTTCGATCGGCCTTTGGCGCGCCTGCGAGCGCTTCGACGAGTCGTACGGGGTGCGTTTCTCCACCTACGCCGTACCGCTGATCATCGGCGAGATACGGCGCTACCTGCGCGATTACGGGCAGATCAAGGTCAGCCGGCGCATCCGCGAGCGCGCGGCGCAGCTGCGGCGCGTCGCCGAGGCGCTGCAGGCGCAGAGCGGCCGCGAGCCGACGCCGAAGGAGATCGCGGACGAGGCGGGGATCGCGGTCGACGAGGTGCTCGAGGCACTCGAGGCGACGCAGGCGGTGCACTCGCTCGACGAGGTGATCGGGCACGGCGACCGCGACGACCTCCTGCGCATCGACCGGCTGGAGGACGAGTCCGCCTACGACATGCAGGCGATCGATCGCGTCGACCTGCGCGAAGCGCTCAAGGCGCTCACCGAGGAGGAGCGGGCCGTCCTGTTCCTTCGCTTCTTCGCGGACCAGACGCAGCAGGAGGTGGCGACGCGGCTCCAAACGCACCAGGTGCGCATCTCGCGCATCGAGCGCCGCGCGCTGCAGAAAGTCCGCCAGTTCCTCGGCCGCTGAAGGTATCGCGGGACGGCGTCGTGGCACCCTAACTCGGTGAAACGAGGGAGGGATGCATGGTGCCGATCGTGAAGGTGCTGGAACTCGTCGGCGAGTCGCGGACCGACTGGCAGGACGCGGTCGTCTCGGCGGTCCGCGAGGCGTCCAAGACCGTGAAGAACATTTCCGGCGTTGAAGTCGCCAACTGGACGGCGCAGGTCGAGTCCGGCAAGCTCGTCGAGTACAAGGCGAACGTGAAGGTGGCCTTCGTCGAATAACCCTAGGCACGGGCGGGGGCACCCGCCCGTGCCGTCCTATTCCATGCATTCCGGGGAGTGTGCCCTCATGGACAAGAAGGAGTACCAGAAGAGGGCGCGCCAGGTGGAACCGCCGCGGCCGATCGCGCGCAACGCGTTCTGGGCGTTTTTGGTCGGCGGCACGATCTGCCTCGTGGGGCAGATCGTGCAGGCGGTGCTGCTCAGCACCGGCTTCACCGAGGAGACGGTCAAGGCACCAACCGCGATCATCATGGTCTTCCTCGGCGCGCTCTTCACCGCGGTGGGCCTCTACGACCGCCTCACCCCGCTGGGGGGTATGGGCGCGTCCCTGCCGATCACCGGCTTCGCCAACGCCGTCGTCGCCCCAGCGATCGAGTTCAAGAACGAGGGCGCGGTGATGGGCACGGGCGCGCGCATCTTCCAGATCGCCGGCCCGGTGATCGCCTACGGGCTCTTCGCCGCGTTCGTGATCGGCATCTTGCGCTACGCGCTGCGGGGGGTATGGTCGTGAGCGTGACGGAGGTCGCGCTGGAGGGCCGCGGGCACCTCGCCTTCGCGAACCCCCCGCTTCTGGCCGCCTGGGCGACCGTCGCGGGCAAGAAGGAGACGCAGGGTCCCCTGGGCCGCCACTTCGACCGCATCGTGCGCGACGAGACGATGGGGGAGAAGACCTTCGAGCGCGCAGAGCGCAAGCTCTTCACGAGCGCCGTCGAGCTCGTGCTGTCCTTGTCGGGCCGCCACGCGAGCGATGTGGACCTGATCTTCGCCGGCGACCTCCTGGACCAGATCGTCACGGCGAACTTCGCCGCACGCGACATCGGCATTCCGCTCGTCGGGGTGTACGGTGCCTGTTCGACGAGCAGCGAGTCGTTGCTGCTCGCCGCCATGTCGGTCGCGTCGGGCACCGCCCGGCGCGCCATCGCGGCGACGGCGAGCCACCACATGTCGGCGGAGCGCCAGTACCGTTACCCGATCGAACTCGGCGTGCAGCGCCTGCCGACCTCGCAGTGGACGGCGACCGGCGCCGCGGCGTTCCTCGTGGAAGACGCCCGGGAGGCTCGCTCCCAGAAGGCGCCGGCGCAGGGCGACGGGCCGACCTTGCGCATCGTCTCCGCGACGGTCGGCAGGGTGCAGGATTACGGAATCAAGGATCCCAACAACATGGGCGCAGCGATGGCGCCGGCGGCGGCCGACACGATCCTGCGCCATCTCCAGGGCAGCGGTCACGCGGTGGAGGACTTCGACCTGATCCTCACGGGCGATCTCGGCCGCGTCGGCCACCCGCTGCTGGAACTGCTGCTGGCGGAGGAGCGCATCCACCCCAAAGAGCGCCTGCGGGACGCGGGCATCCTGCTCTACGCGCCGGACCAGGCCGTCGATGCCGGCGGTTCCGGCGCCGCCTGCTCCGCCCTCGTCTGCGGGGCGATGGCCTTGCCGCGGCTGCGGCGCGGCGAGATGCGCCGGATGCTCCTCGTCGCGACCGGCAGCCTGCACAGCCCGCGCACCTACCAGCAGGGGGAGTCGATCCCGACGATCGCCCATGCTGTGGAAGTGGAGGCGGTGAGATGACCTTCCTCTTGGCGTTTCTGGTCGGCGGCGCCCTCTGCCTGATCGCGCAGGTGATCATGGACCTCACGCGTCTCACCCCTGCCCATATCCTCGTCGGCGGCGTGGTGGCGGGGGTCATCCTGGGCGGCCTCGGCATCTACGAGCCGTTCGCGAAGTTCGCCGGCGCCGGCGCGACGATTCCCCTCCCGGGGTTCGGCTACAGCATGGTCGCAGGCATCCTCAAGGAGATCCCGAAGGACGGCTGGGTTTCGGTCTTCTCAGGCGCGTTCAAGGCCACCGGCGCGGGCATCAAGGCCGCCCTGATCTTCGGCGTACTGGCCGCCTTCTTCGTCCGGGCGCGGGCATAGCAAGCGAAGGCCCCGTCGGCCGGGACGGCCGGCGGGGCGCTGCTTTGCCAGCGGATCGGGATCCAGATCTCGAGCGAACCCCTGCTGGAATGCCCTGGTGAACGTGGCCCGCGAGAAGAACTGAGTCGAGGGCAATGTCCTGGATGCTGGGGACCGGGTCTTGCAGGCGCGACGCCGCGTAGAGCAGCCGGCGCCGGCGCACGCATGCCATCAGTGGTTCGCCGCACCAGGCGCAGAACACGCGGTGGAAGGAGTAGGGAGACAGGTGACAGCGGCCGCGACCCGCGCGACGTCGAGCGGCTCCGTGAGATGCGCCTCGATGTATGCGATCGCCTGCTGGATCAGCGCCGCGTCGTCCACGCTTCACCTCCATCGCGATCCGAGCACACCCGCGGGTGACGTCCCGCCTCTGCTCTGCTTGCTGTTCGCCGAACGCGCGTCCTGCCCTGCGCGAGGGATCCACTTCGACCTGCCCCCGCCTACAGGGATGCTCTTAGCAGGCCACCTCACCTGCGGTATACTTGGATGCAATGGCAGCGGGGAGGTGCCGAGCATGGAGTTTCGCGTGCAGCAGGAGCGTTACCAGGGACCGCTCGAGCTGCTCGTGAGCCTCTGCCTCGACCGCGACCTGCCGCTGCCCGAAATCTCTCTCAGCCGCATCGCGAAGGCGTTCCAGGAGGAACTGCGCGGCGTGCAGGACGTCCCGCTCGGCGAGGTCGGCGACTTCGCCGTGCTCTCCGCGCGCCTGATCCGCCTCAAGGCCGCGTGGCAGCGCGGCGAGTTCGACCTCGACCAGGAGGACGAGCAGGCCGCGACGCTGCCGAGCGCCCAGGACGCACCAGAGGTGCGCACCGGCGTGCCATTCCTGCGCGCGCGCCAGCGCCAGGCGGTCTTCCGTCATCCGGTCCGGGCCCCGCTCGCCTCCTACCCCCCGATCGCACTCGTCGAGGCGATGGAACGCGTCGCGCGCCGCGCGCGCCGCATCGGCCGCAGGACGCGGCTTCGGGCGCGCCCGCGCCTCGCATTCCGGCGGGTGCTGCAGGGGCTGCGTCAGGCATTGCGCAGCGAGCGCCGGCTGCGCATCGCAGGGCCCGACCGCTCGCGGAGCCAAGGCATCCTGGAGGTGCTCGGGGCGTTGGAACTGACCCGCCTCGGCGAGGCGGGGATCGACCAGGAACGCCTCTATGGCCCCCTCTATCTCGTTGCGCGGGAGGCGGACAAGGTTGGCTAGCTGGCGTGAACTCGAGGCGTTTCTGTTTGCCAGCGGCGGGTCGCACACCGAGGATGCGATCGCGCGCCACCTCGGGACGACGGCGATCGAAGTGCGGGTGCTGCTCGAAGAGCTGCAGCAAAAGCTCGAGGGCCACGGACTTGCGCTCTCCTGGCACGACGGCGACGTCAGCCTGACGACCGCGCCAGACCTCGGCGCGTTCCTTGCGGACCGCCTCCCCGCGTCGCCGGGCGAGGTGTCGGCGGCCGCCCTCGAGACGCTCGCCCTGATCGCCTACCGCCAGCCCGTGACGCGCGCGGAGGTCGACGAGGTGCGCGGCGTCCGCTCCGAGCGGACCGTGCAGACGCTGCTCGAGCTCGGGCTGATCGAGATGGTCGGCCGCGCCCAGGGCATCGGGCGTGCGCCGCTCTACGGCACGACCGCGGAATTCCTGCGCCGCTTCAACCTTTCGTCCCTCGCCGACCTGCCGGAACTCGCGCAAGCCGAGCCCGAGGAGGAGGCACTCTAGGGCCGGGGGCTATACGTCGTGACGCTGCTCTTCGGCCTCTTGGGCGCTCTCCTCGCGTTGTTCGGCCTGCTCTTCGCTCCGCTGCGCCTTTGGCTGCGCCTCGCGTACCCGGGGGTGAGCGAGGCACAGGTGCGGCTCTTCCGCTGGACACTGTCCAGCTGGACCAGCGCGCCGGTGCCGTGGGCGCCGCCCTCACCGTCCGGCGGGGCGCAAGGCGGGGGCATGAACCCCGCAGCGCAACTGCGCGACATCGAGGCGCTGGGCGCAATGCTCGCACCGCTGCGCGCGGCGCCGGTCGGGGACCTGCGCATCGCCGCGGAGGGGAGCTCCGGTGATCCCGCGGTGACGGCGCTCCTCTACGGCTTCGCGTGGTCCGCCGTTGGGACGTTCCTATCTCTGCGCGGGCTGCGACCCGCACTGCTCTCCCTGTCGCCGCAACTGCAGGGTCCGGCCGCGCTGCGGGCCTACGGCGAGGCGGAGATCTCGGTCACGCCGTTCACCCTCCTGCTGGGCGCCCTGCGCGCGCTGCGCGTCATGCGGTCGGCTGCCGGATGAGAGTTTGCGCGCACGATCATGGGCCCGTCACCTGTGTGACGGGCCCATGACCATGCCGTGGGCGGGGCTATGCGCCGTGCCGCTGCGACTGGCTCATCAGCCTGCGCACCTCGTCGATTCCCGCCGGGGGATTCGCGTAGACGACGACGCGGTCGTCCTCGAGGAAGGTCGTGTCGCCGCGCGGCACGACGACCGACGCGCCGCGCTCGACGGCGACGATCAGGGTGTTCTGCGGCAGGTGCAGGTCGCGGATCGCCGTGCCGATGATCGGGCTGCCGGGTGAGATGGCGAAGGACTGGAAGGCGCCGGTGCTGCCGGTCTCCTGCTGCAGGAGCGCGACCTTGCGATCCGTCTCGAGACTCAGCGTGGTGTGGGTCTGGTAGGCCTGGAGCACGTCGCGGCGGGTGAGGAAGCCCGTCAGCTTCTGGCTTTGGGCGACCGGCAGGATGTCGGTGTCGTAGAGCGCGAAGCGCTGCATCGCCTCGTCGAGGTTGGTCGCCGGCGCGACCGGCGGCACCCGGTTCAGGGAGGCGGAGCCGACCGGCGCGTCCAGCCCCTCTGTGCCTGTCGCCGCAAGGACGGTCGGGGCCTCGAGCACGCCGGAGTACTCGCCATGCTCGTCCTCGACCACGAGCGCGTCGGCGTGCAGTTCTGCCATCTTCAGCTGGGCGCTGTGCAGGGTGTCGGTCGTCAGGACGCGCGCCTCGAGCGGGCGCATCGCTGTCTTCACCAGCATCGACTGCAGCGGCCGCACCTCGGAGCCCCGCAGGATGCGGATGCCGCGCCGGCTGAGGCGCACCGTGTACATCGTGTCGCGCTGCATCGAGCCGTAGAGGAAGTAGGAGAGCGCGCACGCGAGCACGGTGCCCATCGCGAGGCGGTAGTCGCCGGTCATCTCCAGCACGAAGAT